>DATAFT010000447.1:0-3143 GCA_036257295.1 Thermoanaerobaculia bacterium | reverse complement strand
GCCCGAGGTGTAGAGGATGTAGAGCGGATCGGTGGCGGCGACCGGCACGCAATCGCACGGCGCCGCCGCCGCGATCCAGTCCTGCCAGTCGATGTCGCGCTTGGGATGGAGCGCGGCGCGCGCCTGGTCGCGCTGCAACACCACGCAGCGCTCGGGCTTCCACGACGCGAGCTCGATCGCGGCGTCGAGCAGCGGCAGGTACTCGATGACGCGCTGCGCCTCGACGCCGCAGGATGCGGTGAGGATCGCCTTCGGTCGCGCATCGTCGATGCGGGTGGCGAGCTCGCGCGGCGCGAAGCCGCCGAAGACGACGGAGTGGATGGCGCCGAGGCGCGCGCAGGCCAGCATGCCGATCGCCGCCTCCGGCACCATCGGCATGTACAGGAGGACTCGGTCGCCCTGCCGGACGCCGAGCGAGCGCAGGGCGCCAGCGGCGCGCGCCACCGCGTCGCGAAGCTCGGCGTAGTTGTAGACGCGGACCTGTCCGGTGACCGGGCTGTCCCAGATCAGTGCCGGCTGCGCTGCGCGCCCGCCGTCGGCGTGGCGATCGAGCGCGTTCCAGCAGGTGTTGATCTCGCCGCCGGTGAACCAGCGTCCGTGCGGACTCGCCGAGAGATCGAGCACGCGATCCCAGCGGCGACTCCAGTCGAGCGCCGCGGCCGCGTCGCCCCAGAAGCCGTCGGGATCCTGGAGCGAGCGGCGATAGACCTCGTCGTAGCGACTCATCGCCGGTCGCTCAGTTGGCCGCGCCGGCCTGCGCGACCTCGAGCAGCTCGACCCAGTTGCCGTCGGGGTCCTCGATCATCGCGATGCGGATGCCCGGGCGGATCTCGCGCGGCTTGATCGCCAGCTTGTAGCCCGCGGTCGCGCACGCGTTCGCGGTGTCCTCGAGGTTCGAGACCGAGATCGTCCAGTAGCGGTAGCCGGTGCCGCCCTGAATGCCGCCGGGTGCTGCCGCCGCGGCCGGCGCCTGCGCCAGCGCCACCAGCTTGATCAGGCTCGAGCCGCAGAGCAGGCGGTACATGGTGCCGCCGCCGGGCATCGGCATGGTGCCCTGGTCCTTGAAGCCGAGCGTGTCGCGGTAGAAGCGGAGCGCCGCGTCGGCGTCCTTGACCACGATGCCGAGATCGATCGAGTCCTTGGTGAGCGCGACGGCCATAGAACCTCCTGGTTGAAGAGGCTCATGTTAACGCCGAGGCGTGCGGCCGGCTACCGTTTTCGTTCGACGGCGGAGACTACGGCAGCGGGCAGTGCGGAATGATCGCCCACTGGTCCCAGCCAGCGGTCGAGCCATCCGAGTGTTTCCTTGATCAGCTCGCCGCGCGGGTAAGGCCAGTGGCTGGCCTCGAAGATGACGTGGCGCTTGTGGTCTGCCGGCGCGCCGAACGCGTCGATCATCGCTTTCTGGTACGCCATCGGCATCTGGTAGTCGTAGCGGCCGTTGAGTAGGAGTACCGGGATCGTGGTCCGGCGGCAGAGATTGATGCGCAGGGGCACCTGCTTGGGGTCTTCGGCCGCACTGAAGCCTCCGGCCCACAACACGGCCGCACGATACCTGGGTTCGTAGGGCAGGAGATGCGGGGCCAGGAAGGCGCCGTTGCTCGTTCCTAGGTAGGCGATCCGAGTGCTGTCGAGGTCAGGGCGCTCCTCGACATAGTCGATGGCGCGACCGAGGTCCTGGACCCAGCGCAGGAGGTACTGATCTCGAGACGTCACCTTCGATTCAAAGAACACACTGGCGATGCGCCCGTCCTGGCGCTCGAACGTTCCCGCCAAAACGGGCTCGACCAGAACTCCCGGTCTTGACCAGGAACTCTTCCCACGGCTCGTACGAGTGCCCTCGTAAGGTACTGGCGATGAGACTCTCCAACGTGTGCACGACGACGACGACCTGGTAGGGGGGAGAGCCGTTGCTCGGGAGCCTCAGGCGAATGGGGATGCGCTCGCCCGGATAGGCGGCGTCGATCGTCACCCACTCCTCGCGCGCGCCCCACGAAAGCGTCTCGCTCGACTCCACCTCGGCCGCGAGCGGGGACCGCTGATAGGCGTGGAGTCGCCGAGTCTGCTCGAATGCCTCGTCCGACATCGGCGGGATGTTGCTGAATTCGAAAGAGGGGAGCTCGAGCGGTTCCGAAAGCACGTCGGTCTCGGGACCGTCCTCGTAAGTCGCGCAACGGAAACCAGTCGTCGCCGGCCGCGTGTCCGGAGGCACGCTGCTCGCTTGATTGATCAGGTAGCCGGGATCGACCCACGAGCCGCCGAGCACATACCGTCCCCGACCGCCGGCGTTCAAGGTCCACTCCGCGACGTTGCCACCCATATCGACGGCGCCCGCCACACTGGTGGCGCGATGGGCGCCGACCGCCGCCGGCCCTTCCTGGGAGAAGCCGCTCCAACGAGCCATCACCGGGCTCAACGGGGCGCCGTTGTCCTGGCTCGGGAAGGCGGCGCGAGCCCAGTGGAAGAGGGTCGGCAGTCGCCTGCCGCGAAAGGCGCAGTAGGCAGTGGCCTCGTACCAGCTCACACCGCCGACGGGATGGTCCGCCTTGTCCGCAGGGTAGTCGCCGAGCTCCCAACGAGCCGGTCCGGAGCGTCCGGTGCTGTCGACGAAGGCGCTCTGCACCTCTCCCCAGGAGACCTCGCGTCCGCCGATCTCGATGCGCTGCGGCCACAGCTCCCGCCGCTGATAGCCGCCGGCGGCGACGAAGTCCTGGAAGGCACGGTTGGTGACTTCGGTGCGGTCGATGAAGAAGCGCGGGATCTGCGGCGCGTCGCCGTAGATGAAAGGAAGGCCGACCAGTGGGACCGGGCTGTAGATCCCTCCTTCGACCGCCACCACGCCTTCAGGCATCTCGTCTTCATGGCCGAGGTGGAAGTCGAGCCGGTTGCTCCTGTCTTCCACCGAAAAGAGGGGGCTTCCAGTGAGCTCCGCCTTCCTGCGCGCACTCCACGAGGCGAGCGGGACGCTGTGCGGTACCTCGATGGTTGCGTAGTCGGCCTTCTCGATGCGGAACCGAAAGACGCCTCGCGGCACGCGAAGATCGCTGATCGGGGTCTCACCCAGTGGATGCCAGGGTCCCTCGAAGTCCTCGTAGGGCTGGAAGCTGACGCGCGCGCCGGCAGGGTCGGTCGTGACCTCGAGC
>DATAFT010000445.1:0-5188 GCA_036257295.1 Thermoanaerobaculia bacterium | reverse complement strand
GGCTGCGGCGCCGACTACCTGGTGACCACTCCTCGGACCGGCGACTACTGGGTGACGCTCGCCGACAGCGGCAAAGCGGACCCGCCGACACCGGCCGTCCCAGCCGACCAGTGGCCGTTGTCAACGAGACGATGGCTCGCCGATGCACCCGCCGCGAATCCCACAGCGGTGCAGTAACCCGAACAAAGCAAGAGCCCTCGACGGGCATTCAGCCGGCGAGGGCTCCTGATCGACTCCGTCTGGTCTTACGGCTTTGGGGCCGGCGCCGTGGGCGCCATCTCCAACTTCGCGACCTCGAAGTACTTGTTGCCTTTGCCGTCATCGGACCACTTACCGGTGACAGCCACCTTGTGCCCGACGTGGTCGGCGAACTTCACCGAACCCTTGAGCTTGATCGAGTCGCCGCTCTCGTCTTCCACCAGGGTCCAGCCCTTCGTCGCGTCACCGCTGAGGGTGCCGGTGAGGGTTTCCTGCGCCGCGGCGGGCTTAGCACCTTCCTGCTGCGCCGAGACGACGGCGACGGATACGAGCAGCAGGAGCATGAACCCAAAGGCGGCGCCGAACCAATTGAGGCGTGCGGTCATCCGTAATCCTCCTTGATTGCCCGGGGCCGCATGGGACGCCGGGCGGTTGATGGGTATCTCTCTCTTCCTGAGGGATGCCGGGAGGCCAAATCCCCATTAATGATGAAATCCGAGCAACGCCTGTGCCACCACCACTGCGACACCACCTCCGCTGCCAAACCCCGTACTGGTGGGTAGATCGAGCTGGCCGTGAGCGAACGGCGCCTTGCCTGCGCAGAGATCGACGCCGCGACCAGGGAAAAAATCCCGCGTCGGTCTCTTCGGCTTGCCCCCAAACTTCTCTCGTTGGCGCAGCGGTCGGCGGCGGCTCGCGCTCGGGGCTCGCCCTGGTCGTACTGGTCTTGGTCTGGGCGTTCCTCGCCGGTTCGCGAATCGGCTGGAGCGAGGACTGGCCACAGCATCTGGGCCCCCATCGCGACGGCGTCTCCGCGGAGCCGGCGCCCTCGGCGTGGCCGGCGGCGGGGCCGCCCGTCCTGTGGCGCCGGTCGGTCGGTGAGAGCTTCGCCGCCCCGGTGGTGGCGGGCGACCAGGTCTTCGTGTTCCACCGCATCGGGAACCAGGTGCTGCTCGACTGTCTGCGCGCCGCCGACGGCAAGGCGGTCTGGACCTACCGCGCGACGACCCACTACCGCGACGACTTCGGCTTCAGCGAAGGCCCGCGCGCAACGCCGGTGGTGGGCAAGGACCGCGTCTATATCTTCGGCGCCGACGGCGACCTGACGGCTGTCGATCGCACGAGCGGCGTGCGTCGATGGAGCGTCGCCACCACGGAGCGGTTCAGCATCGCCAAGGGCTTCTTCGGTGCGGCCTCCTCACCACTCGTGGTGGCAGATCGTCTGTATCTCAACGTCGGCGGAAAGGACGGCGGTCTGGTCGCGTTCGACACCGCGGATGGACATGTGGTCTGGGCCAAGGGCAGCGAGGCGGCCAGCTACTCGTCGCCGGTCGAGACCCGGTTCGCCGGACGCGCGGCCATCCTGTTCTTCACGCGCGAAGGAATCGTCGTCGCGGCCGCCGACGACGGCACGCTCCTCGCCCGCTATCCGCTGCGCTCGCGCAGCAACTCATCGGTCAACGCGGCGACGCCCCTCCTGCTCGGCGATCGCGTCTTCGCCTCCGCCAGCTATGGCACGGGAGCCGTGCTGCTCGAGACCAAGGCCGGGGC
Organism: Thermoanaerobaculia bacterium; assembly: GCA_036257295.1. Classification (GTDB taxonomy): domain Bacteria; phylum Acidobacteriota; class Thermoanaerobaculia; order Multivoradales; family Multivoraceae; genus DATAFT01. The sequence continues at coordinate 3,439 of DATAFT010000445.1, read as the reverse complement.
GCTCGAGCCGGTCTGGGCGTCGGACGACGCCCTCTCGAACCACTACGCGACCAGCGTCGCGCACCAAGGCCTGCTGTTCGGCTTTCACGGCCGCCAGGAGTACGGGCCGACCCTGCGCTGTATCGACGCTGCGACCGGAGCGGTCAAATGGAGCATCGACCGCTTCGGCGCCGGCAGCATCCTGCGGGTGAGCGATCGGCTGCTCGTCCTCCACGAGGACGGCCGGCTGTTCCTGGCGCCCGCGAGCGCGAGCGGCTTCGAACCGATCGCCCAGGCACGCCTCCTCGAGCCGACCGTCCGCGCGCTGCCGGCGTACGCCAACGGCGTGCTCTACGCGCACAACGAGAGAGAGCTGATCGCCGTTCGTCTGCGCTAACCGTTCTTCTGCGCTAGGGCGGGCGGGCATGCCGCTTGCCTAACTCCGCTGCGGACGAGTCTAGTCGTTCCAGTGGAGGACGCGCATGGCCAAGAAAAAGACGAAGGCTTCCAAGCGAGAGCTGATCGACACCGGCAGTGACAAGCGCTACGTCCGTCGCGACCAGAAGGGTCAGTTCGACGACGTCGTCGACGTCGGACGAGCGGCCGCGCAGGATCAGAAGCGAAGCGCCAAGACCAAACCGCGCAAGGGACAGGGCGATCGCGGAGACCGGTGACGGGCTCACGGTCATCCGCCGCCTCGCGGTTGTGGCGCGACAACGGACTCTCGATCGTCCTCCTGCTGCTGTTCGCGGGCTCCTTTGCCGGACAGATCTGGGCGGGCTGGTTCGACTACAACGACGAGCGACGCGAGCACGCCGAGCCCCCGGCGGCGCTGGTCGAGTACCTGGCCAGCGGCCACTTCGGCGAAGCCACCTTCGAGAACTGGGAAAGCGAGTTCCTCCAGATGAGCGCCTACGTGCTGCTCACAGTGTTCTTGTTTCAGAAGGGATCGGCGGAGTCCAAGAAGCCGGGTGGGGTGGAATCCGTCGACGAAGACCCTCGCGAGGCGCGGGACGCAGCGGCGCCCTGGCCGGTCCATCGGGGCGGACTGATCCTCAAGCTCTACGAGAGCTCGCTCAGCATTGCCTTTGCTCTCCTGTTTCTGCTCTCGTTCGTGCTCCACGCCACCCTCGGGCTCAGCGAATACAACGCGGAGCGGTTGGCGCACGGATCGCCCGCAGCGACGCTCCTTCGATACGCGACATCGTCGCGGTTCTGGTTCGAGTCGTTCCAGAACTGGCAGAGCGAGTTCCTGTCGCTCGCCGCGATGGTCGTGCTCTCGATCTTCCTCAGACAGCGCGGCTCGCCGGAATCGAAGCCAGTCGCCGCACCGACTTGGGAAACCGGCGCGTGAGCGACGAACCACCTACAACAATGACGGCGGGACCACGGAGGCAACCATGGCGAAGTACGGCAAGTCGGCCTCTAAGAACGTCGAGTCGGCGATGCGCCGGCGCAAGAAAGGCACACTGAAGAGTGGCTCCGGCCGCAAGGTCAAGAGCCGCAAGCAGGCGATCGCGATCGGGCTGAGCGAGGCCCGCGAGAAGGGAGCCAAGGTCCCGCCGAAGAAGTCGTCGCGCAAGAAGTCGCGCAAGAAGAAGAGCCGCAAGCGGTCGAGCGCGAAGAAGAAGTAACCGGCGCCGCGCGGAAGTCCTATCCGGTGGCCGACCCGCTCGCGCCCGAGCCTCCCGCCGGCGCCACGCCACGCTCCGCACGCGCCTTCTCCATCCGCTCCGCGATGACCTTCATCCGCGCGCGGCCGCGGCTGCGCAGCGGCTCGGCGTCGAGGTCGGACATCGGTCTCACCAGCTGGAAGACCTCGGCCAGCGTCCGGTTCACTTCGACGTCTTCGATCGCGATCTCGTTGAGCGCGAGCAGGTAGAGGCCGCGCTCCTGGCTGTTCTCAGGCCGCTCGCCGGTGGTCTCGGGATACTGGAAGTCCGCCGACGCGGCGAGCCGCCACGGCGTCGCGATGACCTCCGCCGCTCGAGCGAAGTACTCGGCCGAGAGCCCGGCCAGCGGAGCCGCCCCGGCTGGCGCGCTCACCCCGCCACGGCGACGATCGAGCAGCCGCGCCAACGCGTCGATCTCGAGCAGCGCCGCGCTCATGCCCTGACCGTAGATCGGGTTGAAGCAGCAGAGCGCGTCACCGGCGACCAGCAGGCCGTCGGGCACCTCGATCCGTTCGTAGTGGCGGATGCGGCTGGTGGGGAACTCGAAGTAGGAGACCGGCACCAGCGGCTGGCGGCCTTCGAGGAGCTGGTGGAGAAACGGGTTCGGCAGCTCACCGGTGAAGCGCATGAACCCTTCGAGGTCGCGCGGCGGCTTCTCGTCGAAGCGCCCGCCGATCGAGACCAGCCAGCGACCGTTCTCGATGCAGAAGAGCAGAGCGCCGCGCTTGACCACCGGCGGCCGGCCCGGCACCACCACGCCGACGACGTCGAGGCTGTCGTCGCCTTGGAACAGGCACGAGGCATACGCGAAGTCGCAGCCGATAACGGTCTCCTCGGGCGCGGCGAATCCGAGGTCCCGCAACCAACGCGGAGCTCTCGAGCCTCGGCCCGAAGAGTCGAGCACGAGGTCGGCGGCGAGGGTCGTCGATGCTCCCGAGCCGTCGTCGACGCGGACCGCCGCGATCCGCGTTCCGTCGATCTCGAGCCCGACCACGCCGGCGCCGGTGCGCACTTCGACGCCGGGAACGCGCTCGAGCCGACGGCGGAGCGTGCCTTCGAGCAGCATCCGGCTCTGGCAGTAGATGTCGACGCCGAGATCGCGCGGCTCGGGTTGGAAGAAGGCGCCGTTGTACGAGCGCCCGTTGGCCATGTAGGACACCAGGTCCCGCCCGACGCGGCCGACGCACGCGCCGCCCGCCCGGAGATCGTCGGTGAACCCCGGGAACAGACGCGACAGAACGCGCTCACCCGCGACCAGAAGGCCGTGCGCGTGACTGGCCTGCGGCGCCGACGGCCGCACCGCGAACGCGTCGCCGATGGTGTCGCGCTCGAGCACCACGACTTCGCGGCAGTGATCGGACAGCACTCGTGCCGCCGCCAATCCGGCGATGCTCCCGCCGATCACCACCGCGCGATTCGCCAACGTCTTGGACATCGCTTCTCCGGAGCTCGTTTCTCAGTTGACGGTTCTCTACAGGGTTCGTCGATCGGTTCGATGGACGGGCGATTCGGCGCTCGACGTCCCGGCGCGAATCCGCTTCCGCTGGATCGTCGTCGACCGGCCGCCCTGTCAGGCGGAGTAGACCTCTTCGACCACGATCAACCGGCGCGGCGAGCGCGCCGGGTCGGCGAAGCGCGCCACGTCCTCGCGGATGGCGACGCGGCCCTCCGGTCCGTCGAAGAAGCGCTCGCGCAGGTCGTCGAGCGAGTCGAAGCCGCACAGCGCGAAGCCGTCCCACTCGGGTCCGTGGATGCGATGGACCACGCTGAGCTGCGTGTAGTGCGAC
>DATAFT010000429.1:0-3067 GCA_036257295.1 Thermoanaerobaculia bacterium | reverse complement strand
CTGCGCGTCGAGGTCGACGTCGAGGCACGACTCTTCGGCGCGAAAGCGACACGGCGCTTCGCCGAACCTGGCCCTGAACGCACGGGTGAACGACTCGTGCGTCTCGTAGCCGGCCTCGAACGCGATGTCGGTCACCGGCCGCCTCGAGTACTTGAGGCTGAGCGCCGCGCGCTCGAGCCGCAGCCGCCGGACGTAGCCGGCCGGAGTCTCGCCCACCATGGCGCGGAACACGCGGTGGAAGTGGAACGGCGAAACCCCGACCCGCTCGGCCAGACGATCGAAACCGAGCTCGCCATCCAGATCCGACTCGATCAAGTCGAGGGCGCTCGCCACCAGGGCGCGATGAGCGAGGGCGGGGTCGCGTCTCACGGGGGCAAACTAGATCACGCCGAGGCCGCTTGCTTGACCGATTTTGCTTCCGACGACGACTTTGGCGCCGAGGACGGCCCGGCTATTCGGCCCGCAACGCCAGCGCTGGTGAGATCCGCGCGGCGCGCCGCGCCGGCAGCCAGGCGGCGACGGTCGCGGCGAGCCCGAGGACCAGCGCCACGGTCAGGAACGCCGCGAGATCGAAGGCGCTGACCTCGAAGAGAAGGCCCGACACCAGGCGTCCCGCGAGCGCGGCGAGAACGAGACCGATGGCGCCGCCGATCAGCACCAGTCGCAGACCGCCGCCCAGGAGCAGCCTCACGACGCGGCCGGCGTCGGCGCCCAGGCTCATGCGGATCCCCATTTCGCGCGTGCGCTGCGCCACCGCGTAGCTCACCAGCCCGTAGAGCCCGATGCAGGCGAGCGCCAGCGCGAGCCCGGCGAAGGCGGTGAGGAGGATCGCGGTGAGCCGCGCCGGTAGGAGCTGGATTCCGATGTGGCGCTCCAGGGTCTTGGTCTCGTAGACCGCGATCGCCGGATCGAGCTCGCGCAACGCCGCCACCAGGTCGAGCGCGGTGCGGCCGGGGTCGAGCGACGTCTTCGCGACCAGCGTCACGAAACTGGGGGTCCGCTGGTCGAGCGAGAGATAGACGAACGGGCGCGGCGACTCGCCGATCCCGCGCACGTTCACGTCGCCGGTGACGCCGATCACCTCATAGGTGCGATCTTCGCTGAACCGGATGCGCCTACCGATCGCGCTCGAGCCCGGCCAGAACCGGCCCGCGAGCTCTTGGTTGACGATCGCCACCGGCGGACTGTCAGGGCGGTCGAGCTGGCGGTCGAAGCCGCGGCCTTCGAGAAGGCGGACACCCGCCGCCGTGAAGAACCCGTCGTCGGCCTCGGCGCGATCGACCGGATGGCCTTCGCGATCGGGGGGCGGCTCGACGCCCTCGGTGTTGATCTCGCTGTTCTGTGTGCTGAGCGTGTTGAGGTGCAGGTTGTCGATCAACCCGACCGCCTCGACGCCCGGAATCGCGAGGGCCCGGTCCTCGATCTTCCTCGCCATGTCGCGCGCCGCTTCCTCCTCGTAGCGATCGGAGGGGATGAGGAACGTGATTACCGCGGCGGGCTCGCGGCCGAACCCGGGATCGACCGACTGCAGCCGCTGGAAGCTGCGCAGGAAGAGACCGGCGCCGACCAGCAGCAGCGTCGAGACCGCGACCTGCGCCACCACCAGCGCGTCGCGCATCCGCGTGCGGCCGCGCTGGCCGCCGCCGGCCGAGTCGTCCTTGAGCGTCGTCGCCAGATCGTCGCGAGTGCCGTGGAGCGCCGGCGCGAGACCGAGTGCCAAGCCGGCGAGGAGCGAGATCCCCATGGTGAACGCGAGGACGCCGAGATCGAGACCGAGATCGAGGGTGAGTGGAACCGGGAGCGGGAGATCGGCGCCTTGCAACAGTCGAAGGAGCGCGGTGCCGACCACGACACCGGCCACGCCGCCGAGGAGCGCGAGCAGCGTGGTCTCGAGCAGGAGCTGCCCCAGGAGCGTGGCCCGGCCGGCGCCGAGCGCGCGGCGAAGCGCCATCTCCTTGCGGCGGTCGATCGCTCGCGCGAGGAGGAAGCTCGCGAGGTTGACGCAAGCGAGCAGGAGCACGAGGCCGACCACCGCCGAGAGCAGCCACGCGGCCGCGCGGATCCAGCGGTCGAGCTGAGGCATCACCACCACTTCGGCGCTGGGCTTGAGTCGGAAGCCGCCGTTGGGGTCCCAGGATTCGGGGCGGCTTTCGTTCAGCCCCGCCGCCACCGCGTCGAGAGCGCCCTGCGCATCGGCGAGGCTCGCGCCGGGCGCGAGCCTCGCCTTGACGAAGCACGAGTGGTTGCCGCGCTCCTCGAGCTCGCTGGTGCCGCCGGCTGCCTGGAGCTGATCGATCATCATCATCGGCGCGTAGAGCGCGGCGCCGATGCCGCGCAGTCGTCCGCTGTACTCCTCGGGCGCGACCCCCACGACGGTGTACGGCCGCCCGCCGATGCGCAGCTCGCGCCCCACGACCTCTGGGTCCTTGCCGAACGAGCGCTCCCAGTACCGGTAGCCGAGCACGACGATCGGGTGGCCGCCGGGTGAAACGTCGTCGCTGGGCTGGATCAGACGGCCGAGGTGCGGCTCGAGGCCGAGCATCGTGAAGTACTCACCGGTGACCGCCTCGCTCACCTCCGACTCGACCACGTTGCCGCGCTCGACCGCCGCCAGCGCGTAGCGTGTCGCCGAGATCGACTCAAGCGGGCGGCCGGGGCCGGTGGCGCCGTCGCGCGCATCTCGGAAGTCGGGGTTCGAGAGAGTGCCGAACTCGAAGTCGGGCGTCGACAGATAGACGTCGACCAGACGCTCGGGCTCGCGGATCGGCGGCTGGCGCAGCAGGATCGCGTTGATGAGCGTGAAGATCGCGGTGTTGGCGCCGATCCCGATCGCGAGCGAGGCGATCGCGGTGAGCGTGAAGCCTGGGCTCTGGCGCAGCCGGCGCAGGGCATAGCGCAGGCTGAGGCCGCCCGCTCCGCGCCGGCCGCCAGTCGAAGGAGTATGCAGGACCGACCTTCGGACCGTCTCGTCGTCCGTCATTGCCCTTAAGGACGGATTTCGATCGCGAAGGTTCCAAGGGGGGTGGACGCGCGATGCCGTCTCGACTCGGTCCGCGAGTCAGGGGAG
>DATAFT010000406.1:0-2759 GCA_036257295.1 Thermoanaerobaculia bacterium | reverse complement strand
TCGCCGATCACCGAGGTGCTGATCGAGGAATCCGTGCTCGGCTGGAAAGAGTACGAGATGGAGGTGGTCCGCGACCGGGCGGACAACTGCATCATCGTCTGCTCGATTGAGAACGTCGACCCGATGGGCGTGCATACCGGCGACAGCATCACCGTCGCGCCCGCGCTGACGCTCACGGACAAGGAATACCAGCGCATGCGCGACGCCTCGATCGCGGTGCTGCGCGAGATCGGGGTCGACACTGGCGGCTCCAACGTCCAGTTCGCGATCGACCCGAGCGACGGGCGCATGGTCATCATCGAGATGAACCCGCGCGTGTCGCGCTCCTCGGCGCTAGCCTCGAAGGCGACCGGCTTCCCGATCGCGAAGGTCGCGGCCCGCCTCGCGGTCGGTTACACGCTCGACGAAATCACCAACGACATCACCGGCTGCACGCCGGCTTCGTTCGAGCCGACCATCGATTACGTGGTCACCAAGGTGCCGAGGTTCACCTTCGAGAAGTTCCCGGAAACCGAGCCGATCCTGACCACCTCGATGAAGTCGGTCGGCGAGGCCATGGCGATCGGCCGCACCTTCGCGGAGTCGCTGCAGAAGGCGCTGCGCTCGCTGGAGATCGGCCTCGAGGGTCTGGACGAGATCTCGGTGCAGGACTCGGGCGAGGAGCCCGACCAGGCGATCCGGGTCGCGCTCGGGCGCCCCACGCCGGAGCGGATCCGGGTCATCGCCCAGGCGTTTCGCGCCGGTCTGAGCCTTGGGGAGATCCACGCCGCGACGCGCTACGACCCATGGTTCCTGGAGCAGATCCAGGCGATCGTGGCGACCGAGGAGGAGGTGCGCCGGCACGGCCTGCCCGACGATCGCGAAGCCCTGCTCGGGCTGAAGGCGATGGGCTTTTCCGATGCCCGCCTCGCCCGCCTTGCGGGCACCACCGAGGGCGCGGTGGCGGCGCGCCGGATGGCGCAGGGCATCCATCCGGTGTTCAAACGGATCGATACCTGCGCGGCGGAGTTCGAAGCTCGCACCCCGTATCTGTACAGCTGCTACGAGACGCCCCTCGCCGAGGGCGAGAGCGCGGAATGCGAGGCGTCGCCGAGCGAGCGCCGCAAGGTAATCGTCCTCGGCGGCGGCCCCAATCGCATCGGCCAGGGGATCGAGTTCGACTATTGCTGCGTACACGCGGTCCAGGGTCTGGCCGACGCGGGGTTCGAGACGATCATGGTCAACTGCAACCCCGAGACCGTCTCGACCGACTACGACACCTCCGATCGGCTCTACTTCGAGCCGCTGACCGCCGAAGACGTGCTCGAGATCGTGCGGGTCGAGGCGAGCCGCGGCGACCTGCGGGGCGTGATCGTCCAGCTTGGCGGCCAGACCCCGCTCAAGCTCGCGCAGCCGCTCGCGGACGCCGGCGTGCCGATCCTCGGCACCTCTCCCGACGCCATCGATCTCGCCGAGGACCGGCAGCGCTTCCAGGAGCTGCTGCATCGTCTCGGCCTGCGACAGCCGGACAACGACATCTGCTACGACCGCGACGAGGCGCTGGAGCGGGCGCGCCGCATCGGCTTCCCACTGGTGATCCGCCCCTCTTACGTCCTCGGCGGTCGGGCCATGCGCATCGTGCACGATGCCGACGAGCTCGGTGAGTTCGTCGCCGAGGCGGCGCAGCTGACCGATCTCGGGCCGATCCTGATCGACCGCTACCTGGAGGACGCCATCGAGGTCGACGTCGACGTGGTCGCCGACTCCGAGACGGTGTTCGTGGCCGGCATCATGGAGCACATCGAGGAGGCGGGCATCCATTCCGGCGACAGCGCCTGCTCGCTGCCGCCGCATTCGCTCGCGCCCGACATCATCGACGAGATCCACCGCCAGGCGGAGATCCTGGCGCGTGCCCTCGACGTGCGCGGCCTGATGAACGTGCAGATGGCGATCAAGGATCGCGAGCTGTTCATCCTGGAGGTCAACCCGCGGGCGTCGCGCACGGTACCCTTCGTCGCCAAGGCGATCGGCCAGCCGATCGCCAGGATCGCGGCCCGGGTCATGGCCGGCGAGCCGCTAGCGGCGTTCGGCCTCAAGCACCGGCCGCTCAATCACGTGGCGGTCAAGGAAGCGATCTTTCCGTTCGCTCGCTTCCCCGGCGTCGATCTGCTGCTCGGGCCGGAGATGAAATCGACCGGCGAGGTGATGGGCCTGGACCGGCGCTTCGGCGCCGCTTTTGCGAAGTCCCAGCTGGGCGTCGGCAACCAGCTGCCCGAGACGGGCACGGTGTTCATTTCGGTGCGCGACCGCGACAAGCCGGCGATGGTCGAGCTCGGCCGGCTGCTGCTCGAGCGCGGCTATCGGCTGATCGCAACCGAAGGTACGGCGGCATACCTGCGCCGCGGTGGCCTGGAGGTCGAGGTCATCAACAAGGTCCATCAGGGTCGGCCGCACATCGTCGATCGCATCAAGGATGGCGGCATCGCCATCGTGCTCAACACCACCGATGGCCGCCGCGCCATCCGCGACAGCTACACCCTTCGGCGGGCCGCTTTGATGCACAAGGTGCCCTACTACACGACCGTCGCCGGGGCGCGCGCGGTCGTGCAGGCAATGACCGCTTCCGCCGCGCGCGACCTTGCGGTTGCGCCCCTGCAAACTTATTATTAACGCTCTGTTTCCACTCAGCTTGAGCGCCGTGCGGGTGCCAAAGCGCCCGGGCGCGATGCGATGGGATAGATGACAGAGCGTATTCCGATGACCTCGAGCGGTTACGTGCG
>DATAFT010000394.1:0-1727 GCA_036257295.1 Thermoanaerobaculia bacterium | reverse complement strand
TTTCTTCCGCCTGGTCGAGACCACGATCGGCGGAGTTCCCGCGATGGTCTCGCGCACCGGCTACACCGGTGACCTCGGCTACGAGGTCTGGGTCGCGGCCGATCGCGCGCTCGACCTCTGGGACGTCCTGATCGGCGCCGGTCCCAGCTTCGGGCTCACGCCGTGCGGGCTGCTCGCGCTCGACTTGGCGAGACTCGAGGCGGGCTACGTGCTGATCAGTGTCGACTACGTGAGCGCGGAGACCGCGCGGCACGCGACCGACCGGATGTCGCCTTACGCGCTCGGCCTGGGCTGGACGGTCAAGCTCGACAAGGGACCGTTCGAGGGTCGCGCCGCCCTGGTGGCCGAGCGATCGAACGGCGGGCCGCCGTTGCGGGTGGTCGGGCTCGAAGTGCCGTGGGAGCCGATCGAGCAGCTCTACGTCCAGCAGGAGGGCGTGATGCCGGACCTGCCGCTTCTCGCCTGCCGCGAGCCGGTGCCGATCTACGATCTGGCGGGCGGCAGGCAGATCGGGCGCGCGACGACACGCGCATGGTCGGCGCTGCTCAAGAAGTACATCGCGCTGGCGACCGTCGAGTCGCCCTGGGCGGCCCCCGGGAGAGAGGTCGGTCTCGAGATGACGGTTCGCTACCGCCGGCAGACCGCGCCGGCGCGGGTGGTGAAAACGCCGTTCTTCAGGCCCGAGCGCGCGCGAGCCTGACTCGCGGTCTTACTCGCTGTAGACTCGCTGGCGCATCGGCTATCCTACGCGCCGCCGCGGCGTGTTTTTTCGAGTCCACGACCAGACCGTGTCGGGTTCCGAGGGGTAGATAGGGCGAAATGGCGGACGATCTCACTCTGTTCCGGGCGCTCGTCTACATCGGCTCGGTGCTCGGGATCGCCGGGGTCCTGGTCTTCGTCTCCTGGATCCTGGGCCAGAAGCACAAAGAGAAGGTCACCGACGAGCCCTACGAATCCGGCATCGCGCCCACCGGATCGCCGCGAGTGCCGTTCAACATCGACTTCTACCTGGTGGGTCTGCTGTTCGTGATCTTCGATCTCGAGGCGGCCTTCCTGTTCGCCTGGGCGGTGGCGGCGCGCAAGCTGGGGTGGCAGGGCTACGGCGCGGTCCTCGTGTTCGTCGCCATCCTGGTAGTCGGCTTGATCTACGAATGGCGACAGGGAGCGCTCGACTTCGGACCTCCGGGGCGCCGGCTGCCGGGCGTGGTGTCTACCACGCCCTCCGCCGGCGTTTTCGGCGCCGCGGACGGCGCGGGCGTGTTGCGTAGCAAGCGCTCCGCCGATGTTTATTTCGGCGCCGGAAGCGGCGCGGCTGCGCGTCCCGGGGACGTCGCGTGAAGTTCTGGTTCGAGCGGCCCGGCGAGCCGAGCCTGGATCCCGCCACCGGGCGCGAGCCGATGGAGGAGGCGGTCCGCCGCACCCTGCTCTTCGCGCAGCTCCAGGACCTGGTCGCCTGGGGCCGCAAGAACTCGCTGTGGCCGTTCGGGTTCGGCCTCTCCTGCTGCTTCGTCGAGATGGCCACCTCGCTCACCAGCCGCTACGACATCGCGCGCTTCGGCTCGGAGGTGATGCGGGGCACGCCGCGCGAGGCGGACGTCATGGTCATCGCCGGCACCGTGTTCGTGAAGATGGCGCCGGTGATCAAGCGCCTCCACCAGCAGATGATGGAGCCCCGCTGGGTGATCTCGATGGGCTCGTGCGCCAACTCGGGCGGCATGTTCGACATC
>DATAFT010000031.1:0-7389 GCA_036257295.1 Thermoanaerobaculia bacterium | reverse complement strand
CCGACGCGGTCTCCGCCAGCGGCAGCGAAGGGTGGAACGTGAGCACCGAGTGGTCGGAGGCCAGCATGCCGTGCACGGCGTGGCCGAGCTCGTGCGCCAACGTCGCCACGTCGCGCAGCCGCCCGGTGTAGTTGACGTGGAGCCAGGGCGTGTGCCGCGGCAGCACCGAAGCGCAGAAGGCGCCGCCCCGCTTGCCTGGGCGGATCTCGCTGTCGATGTGGCCGCGCTCGAACACGCGGCGCGCCTCGCGCGCGAAGCGCGGATGGAACGCGGCGAAGGTGTCGAGCACCATTGCCACCGCGTCGGCGTACTCGACCCGCCGGTCGCCTTCACCGAACGGCGCGTAGAGGTCGTAGCGGCGCAGCCGCTGTTGTCCCGGGCGAGACATCCCCGGGGGGTCGGGCGGTGCCGGGGATGTCTTGCCCAACCGGGCGGCCTTGAGCCGGAAGTAGCGATGGAAGTGCGGCGCGTTGCGCTCGCTGGCCTCGAGCAGAGCGGTGACGGCACGATCGGGAACGTCGTTCGAGAGGTTGCGCACCGCTATCGGCGACGCGTAGCCGCGCAGCTTCACCTGCTCGTTGTACCAGTCGCGCACGCGGTGGGCGTAGATCTGGCCGAGCACCTTGGAGTCGTGCTGCAGCACGCGGCCGAGCTCCCGGTAAGCGCGCTCGCGCAGCCCGGCGTCGGGCGAGAGAAAGCAGGAGGCCAGCTCGTCACGCGTCAGCTCGCGCTGCTCGCCTTCGACCTCGAGCTTGAAGGTGAGACGGTTGGTGAGCATCGAAAAGACGGTGAGGACGCCGCCGATGCCGTCGGTGTCCTTGGTGTTGATGATCTGCTCGGCGCGCTCGTCGAGGGCATAGGCGCTCAGCCGCCGCTGATCGAGCAGGAAGAACGCGGCGTCGGGATCGACCGTGGAATCCGGAGCGAGCGTCCGAGCGCGCTCTTCGGGCAATCCCTTCCACCACAGCGTAAAGAAGAGAATGCGGTTGCCCAGCACCGTGAGCTCGTGATTGACGCGGTTGCGCAATGCGATCGCCGACTCGTCCTGGGTGTCGGCCGAGACGCGCAGGCTGGCGTACGCGCCCAGCACGCTCATCTCCTCGGTCACCGCCTCGTACAGGCGAACGATCTCGAGCAGCTCCGGCGCGGTGATGGTCTCGAGCCCGGCGCGCTTCGCCTCGAGCGACGCTACCCGCCCCTCGATCGAGCGGAGCAGGCCGGCGACACGCTCGTCGGCGGCGTCGGGCAGGAGGTCGGAGAGATCCCAGGCGCCGAGCTGGTAGCGGGTGGTGCTGGAGTCGGTGATGGTCAAAGTGTGTCCTCGATCGCCATCTTAGTGGACGCCGCCCGCCGGCGCCGGATCGGATGCTTCCTGGATCGCGCCGTAGGCCGCTTCGTAGCGCTCCAGGTTCTCCTGCAGCGCGCGAACGATGCGCTTGAGGTGACCGGGCGAGGTGACCACCCGCGCCGTGACGACACCCTGCGGCGGCACCAGGTTGATGAAGTCGAGAATGAACTCCTCGCGGCTGTGCGCGATGCGCAGCAGGTTCGAATAGCGCCCCTTCTGCTCCTCGTCGCCGATCTTGATGTTGAGCGTCTGGGTCTTGCCCTCGCCGGTCATGGTCATGTCTCCTCGTCCCCCCATTCGATCGTGCCCTCGAACCGCCATTGGTGCAGAGGGAAGTAGATACCTACGCCCCGCTCGTGCGCGGTTACCGTGAACGCGAACATGCGGCGCCGGTAATCGTAGGGCGCGCCGTCCCGGGCGTGGATCGCGAGATCGACCAGATACTCGCCGGGAGCCAGGCGCAGCTCGGGACAACGCACCACGACGGTAGCCGCACCTTCGAAGCGACGCGGGCGGAGACCGCCCAGATCGGTGTTGGTGCCCCAGCACTCGACGCCGCGCGGCGTGGTGATCGCGATGCCGAACACGAAGTCGTCGAGCGGCTCGGCCGCGCGCACCTCGAGCACGAAGCGCGCCTCGGAGCCCGAGTGCAGGTGATAGGTCTCGCGCCCGTCGGAATCGAGCAGCCGCGCCGCCGTGATCTCGGCCGCGCCGGAGCCCCAGCGCAGCGTCTCTTCCGACGACGCTGGCTGGTCCGGATCGACCAGCGGCGCCGCCACCGCCGCGGCGTCCATCGCCTCCTTGTGCTCGCGCCCTTCCGCTTCGGCGATCGCCTCGCGGTAGGCGTCGGCGACCTGGCGCGGATGACCGCTCCGGATCAGCCGGCCCACGTCGAGCCAGAGCGCGCGATCGCAGAGCTCCTCGACCAGCCCCAGGTCGTGGCTGACCAGCACCAGCGTCCGTCCCGAAGCCAGGAACTCCTCGATCCGGCGCAGGCAGCGATGCGCGAACGCGGCGTCACCCACGGCCAGCACCTCGTCGACCAGCAGGATGTCGGGGTCGGTGTGGATCGCCACCGAGAAACCGAGCCGCACGTACATGCCCGACGAGTAGTTCTTGACCGGCTCGTCGATGAATCCCTCCAAGCCGGCGAAGCTCACGATGTCGTCGAAGCGCGCCTCGATCTCCGAGCGTCTGAGGCCGAGCACCGCTCCATTGATGAACACGTTCTCGCGGCCCGAGATCTCGGGGTGGAAGCCGGCGCCGAGCTCGATCAGCGCGGCCACGCGGCCGGCGGTCTGGACTGAGCCGCTGGTGGGTCGCAGCAGACCAGCCATAACCTTGAGCAGCGTCGACTTGCCCGAGCCGTTGCCGCCCACCAGCGCCACCGCCTCGCCGGCGGCCACCTCGAAGGAGATCGACTCCAGCGCGCGGATCGACTCCTCGGGACTCAGATCGCGCACCAGGCTGCGATCGACCAGCGCGCTCTTGAGAGTGCGGAACGGGTAGCCGGCGGAGACCCGGCGAAACGTCTTGCTGACCTCGCGGACGGAAACGGCGACGCTGCTTCCCGCGGCGCGCGTCATGGGCCGGCCGACCGTCACACCGCCTCGATCAGCGTGTCGCTGAGGCGACCGAACACCCAGGAGCCGATCGACCACGCCACCACCGCCGCCACCGCCATGCCCAGCCACACCACGGGCTGGGGCGGCCGGCCGTAGAACAGGACGTCCTGATAGGCGAGCACGAACGGTGTGGCCGGGTTCCACTCCACCAGCGCGCGCAGGCCGCGATTCGGCACGGCGTCGACGGGGTAGAGGATCGGGGTGAGGAAGAACACCAGCGTGAGCAGGTTCGACACCAGGTCGCGCACGTCCTTGAAGTGGACCGCGAGCGCCGCGAGGGCGAGCGCCACCCCGCCGAGGAACGGAAGGTGGAGCGCCACCACCAGCGGCAGGAGAACGATCCAGGTCCCGCCGACCGGATAGCCGAGGACGCGCGCGACCAGCAACGCGCCGACCAGGATCGGCACCGAGAGCAGGAAGTTGACGAGGTTGGAGAGCACCGGCACCAAGGGCAGGAGCTCGACCGGAAAGACCGATCGGCGGATCAGCGAAGCGTTGGCGGTGAGCGACGCGGTGGCCTCGTTGACAGAAGAGGACACCCATACCCAGGGGAAGAGCCCGGCGACGAGAAAGACCGGATACGGCGACTGTCCCGCGACCCGCGGCTGGAACACCAGGCCGAAGACGAAGGTGTAGACGCCGAGCAGGAGGAGGGGGTTGGCGAGCGACCAGAGGAACCCGAGCATCGAGCCGCGGTAGCGCGCCTTGAGCTCCCGCGCGGTCATGACCGCCAGGAGCTGGCGCTGGCGCAGGATGCGCGTCGCGGTGGCGATCACCGGGCGAAGTGTACGGGCAACCCCGTTTCGACCGTAAGGCGCGCCGTCCGCGGCGCCAAAAACGACCCGGCGGAGGGGATGGTAAGCACCAGCCCCGCGCCGTCCGCGGCGCCGATAGTGCGGCGGCCGAGGGTGTGGTAAATCACCACTCCCGGAGGCCGCCGGGGTAATATCGACAGATGGCCGACACCAGGAGCTTTCGTGTCGTCTGCCCCGAGTGCTCCGCCGATCTGGTGATCGACGCCGCCACCGGTCAGATCCTCCACCATCGCAAGGCGAACGTCGGTCCGGCCGGGGGCAAGTCCTTCGACGCTCTGATGCAGGGGCTCGAGGAGGACAAGTCGCGGGCCGAGGAGATCTTCGAGCGGGAGCGGGTCGCGGTGAAAGACCGCGAGCGGCTGCTCGAGGAACGGTTCGACGAGGCAATGCGCAACGCCGGCGACCTCGACGACGTCAAGCGCCCGCCGCGTCCGTTCGACTTGGATTGAGCGCGATCGCGCTCGACCTCACAGCGCCGGGTACGGCGCTGGAATCTCATCCATCTCCGCGTAGACCGGCGACCCGCCGACCGTGATCGTGGTCTCCGCCGGCGCCGCCAGCTCGGCGCCGCCGCGATCGAACAGACGTAGCGGTCGCGCCGGGAGCTTCCACTCCACCGGACGGTCGGCCGCCGACCACCCCACCTGCCAGGTCGAGCCGTCCGCGCGCGCGAAGGCGTGAACCACCAGCGGCGACGACGACGGCACCGGACCGAGCGCGCGACTCCCCTCCAGCGCGCGAGAGAGAAACGCGAGCGCATGCCACGACGGACGGCGGCGCAGGCCTCGCTCGCCGTGATCGGCCAGACCATAGCCGCGCGCGGCCAGCTGCCACCAGTAGACGCGCTCGACCATCCCGCTCCCGAGCAGCAGGACGTAGTAGCGCGTCAGATAGCTCGCCTGCGCGTCCTCGCTCACCGCGACGTGACGCCCGGCCGGCGAGTGCGGTCCTTCGTGCAAGGGCCAGTTCACCTCGGTGATCCAAGACTCGCGGTCGCCGTGGCGAGAGGTCTGGATGGTCGCGCGCAGGAGCACCGCCTTGGCCACGGCGTCGAGCCCGGCCTGCCGGTTCTCCGGCGCGCCGCGACGATCGACGTAGAGCAGGCTGGAGACGGCGTCGAAGCGCACCGGGTTCTGCGGCCAGTCGAGCGCGATGCAGGTGGCGTAGAGCTCAAAGTCGATGACGCCGGGTCCGACGATCTTCATGGCCGGTCGATCGGCGGAGGACCGCGCAGCGAAGACCTCCGCGGCCCCCGTCACCAAGTCGGCGTACTAGCGCTGGTTCCAGATGCCCCACTTGCTGCGGTTGATGGCGTGGCCGATCTGGACCTGCGAGACCAGACCGTCGAAGCGCTCGGCGATCTCGGCGAGCGACGCGCGCCAGCGCGCCGGATCGCGCACCAGGTCGCGGTTCTGCGCCACCGCCAGCATCACGTCCTTGCCGCGCGCCCGTAGCTCGCGCGCCAACGCGCTATCGCGGTCGAGCTCGCGCTCCCACGGCTGGATGCGCAGCAGCACGCGCCGCACACCGAGCGCATCGACTTCTGCGATCAGCGTCTCGACCGGCGCCGACCCGCCATGGAGGCCCACCCCCGCCTCGCCGAACGCAGCGGGCATCGCATAGAGCGCGCGCCGCAGCGACCGGTAGCGCGCGACGATCGCCGGCAGGCGCCGCAGCAGCAAGGCTGCCTCGCGGCCGTGGATGCCGGCGTCGCCGAGGCGCGTGCGCAGCTTCGCGGTCCGCCCGGCGTGCAGATGCGGCTGATGCGAGAGCTCGTCCCACACCACCCGATCGCGCACCGCGGCGTCGTCGGGCGCCGGCGGGAGATGCGGATGGGCGCCGCGCGAGGTGAGGCCGCGGACCGCGCGACGGACGCCGCGCAGCCGGTCCTTGGCGCGGTGGCGCAGATGGAAGGCGTGGTGGTGCAGCGCGAACAAGCTCCGCTCGGCCGCCGATGGCGGCCGCCCGAAGTAGGTCGCGAGGAGGGCGGCGCGATCCTCGGAGCGATGGAGCGGCAAGCGAGCGAGATCGCGCATGCGCTCGCTGCTCGTCAGCGCCTTCGCGATCCGCGTGCGCGCGAGGTCGATGAGGTAGAGGTCGCCGGACGATACGCCGCGCCCGCTCCAATCGCCGGCCAGCAGCACGTTGCCGGCGGAGACGTCGCGATGCCAGAGGTCGGCGTCGTGCATGCGCCGCAGCGTCGCCGCGAGGCGCTCGAGCAGGAGCCCGCCGTCGATCTCGGGAAAGAGCTCGCGCTCGCGGCCGGCGTTGCGCGCTCGCCAGAAATAGCGGGCCTCGGTCACGGATTCGAGCGGTTCGTAGAGGAAGAACGACGCTCCGGCGCCGTCGGTCGATTCCAGAGCGGCCACCGGACGAGGCACCGGAACGCCGGCGGCGAGCAGCGCCATGCTGGCGTCGAAGCTGCGCTGCGCCTTGCTTCCCTTGAGACGGCGGGAGAGGCGTTGGCGCGCGTTGGGCTCGCGGAACACCTTGACCACGACCGCGAGGTCGCCCGCGCCCGAGGCGAGCCGAGCCCGATAGAGATAGTTGCGGCCCCAGTGGATGGTCTGCTCGGCCGCCCCGGGATCGATCACTCGGCGCAGCTCGCCCACATCGGCGCTGAGCCCGGCGCGCAGCTCCCCCGAAAGCGATCCGGCGGCGAACCGCCGCCGCGCTCCGTCGCCCGGGGGCGGCGCCTCAGAGATCGAGGAGGTCGAACTGTTCATGGTGAAGCTGCGAATCGCCGCGCAGCAGCACCTTGGCGCCGATTCGAGTCTCCAGCTCGTCGAGGACGGGGCGCTCCTCGCCCTCGAGCGCCGCCACCACGTCGGGGTGCGCGCGCACGAGGAGACCGCCGCCGCGTGGCGAGCGCCCCCGGTGCTCGAGCACCTCGCGGCGCACATCGAGACAGACCGTGCCGATGGACTTCACGCGTCCGCTGCCGCGACAGTACGGGCAGGACTGGGCGAGCTGGGTGAGGAGATCGGAGCGGCTGCGTTTGCGCGTGAGCTCGACCAGCCCGAACTCCGAGATGTTGAGCACCCGCGTGCGCGAGCGGTCTCGCTCGAGCTCGGCCTCGAGCAGCGCGAACACCGCCTCGCGGTGCGACGGCTCCTCCATGTCGATGAGGTCGATCACGATGATGCCGCCGAGATCGCGGATGCGGACCTGGCGCACGATCTCGCGCACCGCCTCCATGTTGGTGCGGAAGATGGTCTCTTCCAGGCTGTCGCGGCCGACGTACTTCCCGGTGTTGACGTCGATCGCCACCAGCGCCTCGGTGGGATTGATGACCAGGTAGCCGCCGGACCGCAGCCAGACCTTGCTTTCGAGCGCCGCCGCGATCTCCTGGTTCACGCCGAAGCGTTGGAAGAGCCCGGTCTCGCGGGCGTCGAGCCGGACCCGCGCCACCAGCTCGGGCTGCGTGTGCGCCAGGAACTCCACCACCTCCTCGTAGAGCTCCTCGCCGTCGACCCAGAGCGCGTCGAAGTCGGCGCCGAACAGGTCGCGCGCGGCGCGCAGCGCGAGGCCGAGATCGCCGTGGAGCAGGCTCGGCGCGCGCGCCACCGTGGCGCGCCGCTCGATCCCGCTCCACAACGAC
>DATAFT010000316.1:0-3517 GCA_036257295.1 Thermoanaerobaculia bacterium | reverse complement strand
TGGGCGGCGGCGCCGAGTGGTCGAAACGGACACGCCCCACCTCGGTGATGCGACTGGGAACGTTGACCGGGATGTTGCCGCCGTCGAGCGCGAACTGGTTGGCCCACTCCCACAGCACGGCGGCGCGCTGCTCGAGCGTGGCGGCCGTGGTCGGCGCCGCCGCCACCGCCTTCGTCAGCGCTTCGACCCGCGAGCGTAGATCCGGCTTCAAGTAGTCGGCACGGCGCTGCGCGGGCGACGCGGAGGCGAGCACCACGAGTAGAGCGACGGAGACGAACAGGACCGCGACGGCCGGCGCATGCTTGGCTCTTTCGGTTTGCTGCACGAGCCCTCCGGTAGCTAGACCGATCATTCTAGTGGACAATCGGCGTCGTCGAGCCACGGGGCGATTGCGATCGCCGTGACCTACTTCGCCGCCGCCGCGGGCGCCAATCGATAGATCGCACTGTCGACGTCGGACGAGAAGTAGACCGCGCCGGTCTTCGACACCGCGACTCCGGTGGGGATGAACACCGGCGGCAGACCGGCCGGCACCGGCAACCCGATCGCCACGTCCTTCGCGATCACCGTCTTCTCGCCGCTCTTCGGATCGATGCGCGAGATCGCTCGCGCGCCGACCTCGGCTACCACGACGTTTCCCGCGGGGGTGATGTCGATGCCTTCCGGTTGCGAGAGACCGGTGGCGATCACTTTCTTCTCGCCGCTCGCGAGGTCGATCTCGGTGAGCTGGCCGGAGCCGGCTTCCGCCACGTAGATCCGATTCTCGCCCGCTCGCGCCAGCGAGGTCGGCTGGGAGAGTCCCTCGGCGATGGTCTTGCTCTCGCCACCCTGCGCCGAGACCTCGACCAGCTTGCCCGGCGCCAGCTCCGCGACCAGGAAACGATCGCCGTCGAGCGCGAGCGCGGCGTACGGAGTCTCGAGCTCGAGCTTGGCGGTGATGGTGGCGGTTCCGTTCTCCAGTACCTGGCCCTCTCCTCGGAAGAAGAAGACGATGAGCGTCCGGGTGGCGCCGACGGCGACGCCGGTCGGGTTGGTGAGACCGTTCTGGTAGACGCGCCCGATCGTCTTCACCTCGCCGTTGGCGGTGTCGACGGTGCGGTAGGCGAAGGTGTCGGCGACGTGGAGGACTTCGCGGCCGTCGGCGGCCTCGACCAGATCGAGCGACGCCGGCACGGCGAGCTTCCCTTCGACCACGGTGCGCACGTTGCCGGTCTCGGTGTCGACCTGGTAGATGCCGTTGTTCGCCATGTTGGTCACGAAGAGTCGATCCTGGGGATCGATCGCGAGGTTGTCGAGGCCGGGATCGAGGGTCGCCACCACCTTGCGCTCGCCGGTCGCGGGATCGACGTTCACCACTTCGCCGCGCGCGGTGTCGAGCACGAACAGGCGGCCCTTGGAGTCGAAGTTGGCGGCGGCCGGTGTCTCGAAGCCGGTCGCCACGGTGGTGACCTCGCCCGAATCGACGTCGACGCGCGCCACCACCGACTTGAACCAGAGCGGTCCGTAGAGCTTGCCGTCGGGGCCGAAGTCGAAGCCGTTCAAGCCGCCCACGTCCTTCAGGATCTGCCGCGGCTCCTTCTCACCCTTGGGATCGATCTCGTAGAGCGCGTCGCCGTCGAACACCTCGGTGGCGAACAGCCGACCGTCCTGCTTGAACGCGATCGAGTTGATGCCGGTGCGATCTTTGGCCAGCACCTGGATCTCTCCGGTCGGACCCGCCGCCACCACCTCCCGGCCGAAGAGCTGAGTCCAGTAGCGGCGTCCGTCGGGACCGAATTCCATGTCGTCGGCGCAGCCATCGGGCGGTCCCACCGCGAGTGAGATCTCGCCGGTCTCGGGATCGACGCGATAGGTCGACTGCCCGACCACGCTGCCGACGAACAGTTGACCTTCGGAGTCGAAGGTGAGCCCGTGGATGCCGTGAAACGGCATGCCTTCGACCAAGGTCTCGAGCGTGTAGCTGTCCGGATCGGCGGGGGGCTTGGATCGATCGGCGGCGCAGCCCTGCATCGCCAGCGTCGCGGCGACGGCGACCATGAACGAACGAACACGTCGACTCGTTTCGAGCTTCGTCATCACGCCTCCCTCCCGGGGCTTCCGTCTCGAAGTCTAAAAATCGATCAGGATCGAGTCCGCTTCCGGAGTCTCCAGGAGACGCATCGGCTTGTGCTCCACGATTTCCTGAAGCGAGGTGTAGAGCGGCTTGCGCGTGGTCCATAGTGGCGCGACCGCGCCGGCCTCCCAGGCCCGGTAGACGCGCTCGAGCGCGGCCTCGCGTTCGCTCATCGACGACGCCACGTTCTTGCTCTCGGTCGGGTCGCTCGCGAGATCGAACAGGAACGGTGGCTCGCCATCGTAGCGGATCAGCTTCCAGGATCCGTCGCGCACGGCCCAGCTCTTGCCGTTGCGCCAGACCAGTTGGTCGTGGCCGTCCGCTCCGGCCTCACCGCGCACGAGAGCCATGAGGCTCCGCCCGTCGAGCGGCCGATCGGTGGGCGCCTCGGCGCCCGCCAGCTCGAGCGCGGTGGGGAGCAGGTCGAGGGTGGAGACGGGCACATCGATGACCATGCCGGACGGGATCGTGCCCGGCCACGCCGCCACGAATGGAACCCGCACGCCGCCTTCGAAGAACGTGAGCTTGCCGCCGAGCAGCGGTCCGTTGGAGCAGGCCTCGGTGTAGGTGGCGCAGCCGTTGTCGCTGGAGAAAACGACCAGCGTGCGTTCGGCGAGGCCGGCGCGCTCGAGCGCGGCCGTGATCTCGCCCACGCCGTCGTCGAGCGCCGAGACCATCGCGGCGAAGATGCGGTGGCCCTCGTCGGCGATCTGCGGGAACCGGTCGTAGTAGCGGTCGGTGACCTGCAGCGGCGTGTGCGGCGCGTTGTAGGCGACGTAGAGGAAGAACGGCTCCGCTTGGTGGCGCTCGATGAAGGAGACCGCCTCGCGCGTGAACGCCTCGGTCAGATACTCCTTTTCCTCGACCGGCTCGTTGCCGCGAAGGATCGGATTCTGCGGGTCGACGCGGAGCGGCGTTCCTCGCGAGCGGCCGCCGCGGTCGACGTAGTGGACGTTGGGCGTCGCGGGATCGAGGTAGAGGTGGGCGGCCTGGGAGAAGCCGAAGAACTCGTCGAAGCCGCGGGCCAGGGGAAGGAACTGCGGCAGCGCGCCGAGGTGCCACTTGCCGACCATGCCGGTGGCGTAGCCGCGCTCTTTCAGGTACTGCGGGAAGAGACGCTCGCTGACCGGCGTGCCGAGCGCTTGCTTCTGGTCCCTGCCGCCTCCGCCCGGATTGAACTCGTGGCCGAAACGCTGCTGGTAGCGACCGGTCATGAGCGCGGCGCGCGACGGGCTGCACACCGGCGCCGTGACGTAGCCCTGCGTGAAGCGGACACCGCTTCGCGCCAGCGCATCGATGTGCGGCGTCCTGCCGCTGGCGCAGCCGTAGGCGCAGATGTCGCCGTAGCCGAGGTCGTCGGCGAGGATCACGATCAGGTTGGGCGGCCGCGACGTTCCCGGGGTC
>DATAFT010000306.1:0-4543 GCA_036257295.1 Thermoanaerobaculia bacterium | reverse complement strand
CCGACCAACACGCTGACGAATACGCCGACCAACACGCCGACCATCACGCCGACCCCCGAGGATGTCGACCTCTACGAGGTGCCGACGCTGTCCGGCGTGGGCATGACCGTGATGCTGCTGCTCTTGATGGGCATCGCGGTTACCTTCCTGGTGCGAAGCCGGCGTTAAAGACGTCGATCCACCAGACCGGGGGTCTCCGGACCCCCGGTCTTCGTCCCGAGACTCCGGCTCGCCTTCGAGCCGGAGTTCTTGTTTGTGGCCGGCCCGGACTAAGATCCAGCCGCAGGCAAACAGGATGCGATCTCGCTCTCGACTTTCGACTCTGCCGGCGGCCGTAGTCTTCGCCGGGCTACTGGTAAGAGCGCCGGCCTTCGCGGGAACCCTCGACGTGGCGCCCGAGGCCACCTGGAGCGGGGACTTCGGCCTCGTGCTGGGCCTCACCGACACCAATCCGTCCTTGGTCCAGACCGACACCCCCGACGACGAAGTCCGCTACGTCGTCCGCTTCTACTTCAACGCCGACACGGTGAGCCTGGGGCCGGGGGGTTCGCTGGCCCTCTTTCGCGCCTTCTCCGACGCTCTCGTTCCCATCGTCACCGTGCTACTGCAGTCCGGTGGCGATTCCGGGCGCGAGCTGGTCTTCACCGTCAAGACCGACGCCGCGGAGGCCTCCACCGCCGGGATCCCGGTCGGATCGGGATGGCATCTGCTCGAGCTCGACTGGGCGGCGGCGGGCCCGGGCGCCAACGACGGGTTCCTCCACACTCGCCTCGACAACGCGCCCACCGCGGGCCTGGAACTGCTCGACAACGACCAGTCGACGATCGGCGTCGCGCGTTGGGGGGCGGTGGTCATGGCCGCCACGCCCAGTGGGACCCTGTGGCTGGACGACTTCGCTTCGCGGCGGACGGGACCGATCGGACCGGTCCTGGCGGGGTCACTCGACCTCGACGGCAACGGAGCGCTCGAGGCACTCACCGACGGCCTCCTCTTCCTGCGCTCTCTGTTCGGTTTCACCGGCGCCACTCTGATCACGAGCGCCGTCGGCAACGGCTGTCGGTACTGCACGGCGCCCGCCATCCAGTCGCGGCTGGTGGCGCTGCAGGCGGTGCTCGACATCGACGACAACGGCGCGGTCGCCCCCCTCACCGACGGTCTCCTCGTTCTCCGCTTCCTGTTCGGATTCACGGGCACGACGCTCACCAGCGGCGTGATCGGAGGCGGTGCCGCGCGTAGCACGCCCGTTTCGGTGGCGGCCTATCTCGACACACTGGAGTAGGTCCGGTGAAACGTGGATGCGTCGCCTCACTCTCATCACCACCGGCGGCACCATCGAGAAGGTCTACGACGAGGGCAGCGGCGCCCTGGTGAACCGCACGAGCCAGGTGCGCCGCATGCTCGCGGAGCTGCGTCTCGAGAACACCGAGATCTCGGTGCTCGAGCTGATGTCCAAGGACTCGCTCGACATGTCGGACGGCGATCGGCGCCGCATCCTCGACGCCGCGCGCCTGGCCGGCGCCGAGGACCGGGGCGCTGATGCCGCCGGCATCGTCATCCTCCACGGCACCGACACGCTGGCGGCCACCGGGGAGCTCCTCCACCGGGAGCTGCGTGACATCGCCGTGCCGATCGTTCTCACCGGCGCGATCCGTCCGTTCGAGATGAAGCGGTCCGATGCGCTCCAGAACCTCACCGAGGCGCTGTTCGCCACCGCGGTGCTCGGCCCCGGCGTCTACGTGGTGGCGCACGGTCGCGCCCTCCCCTTCCCAGGCGCGCGCAAGGATCACGGAACCGGCACCTTCGTGGCATCGAGCTCCTGATCGGGACATCGCCGGAGCGGCTTCCTCCTGCCCTACCGGCACCACTTCTTCGTGGGACGCCGAGGCGTTCGAGCGGCTGCGGGCGAAGCGGCGCCGGGCGCTCGCGCGGGAAAGCCCAGCCATAGCAGGATGACCCAGAGGGCGGGGAGCGTCGCGGTCACCCACCCGCTCACTCGATAGAGCTGGTGCCACCGCGGCGCTCCAGGCCGCAACACCTCGAAGTCCTCGACGAAGATCACCTCGCAGCCGTCGTCGTTGCGCACGGTCGAGGTCCGCCGCCAGCGATCGCCCCAGTCATCCATCTGGTAGTCGACCAGCAGGCCCCGTACTCGCACCTGGTCGCCGGCGTGCACCGCGCCGAGCTCGTTGCGCAGCGCGGAGTCGTCGGTGATCAGGTGGTTGTTGGACAGGTCCTCGGTCCGGAAGCGAACACCCTGCGGGTAGCGGAAGTAGCAGGTGAACGGGCCGTTGGTGACCCGGACCTGGTGGAAGTCGTCGCTCTCGAGGCTCGTCCCCCACAGCACACAGAGATCCTTGGTGTCGACCGACGACGAGTCGTGGTAGATGTCGGCGAAGCTCTCGACGTCGTTCTGGCTCATCACCAGACCGTCGAGGGCGTACTCCGCAACCGGCTTCACGCGAACCGACTTCCCTCGATACTCGAACGCGAACGGCGGGCGCGCAGTGGCGCTCTGCCGCGGGGACCGCAGCAGAGAGGCGTCGATCGTCTCGGGCGCGATCGGGCGCCTCTTCATGTACCAAGCCATCGCCAGGAGCGCGAGAGCGAGGACGAGCGCCCGCTCGATCCACCGCCGCGCGCGGGCAAACCCGCCGATACCGTTCACGGTCCAACGCCCGACGCGGTCGGCTGGTGGATGAGCGCGATCAGATCGCGCAGGGCCTGCGGATCGAGGCCCTGCTCGAGACCAGCAGGCATCAGTGAGTGGCCCGTCGACGCCCGCGAAGCCACCTGCTGGCGGGGAATCACCCGACGCTCGCCGCCGGCCTGGAGCAGCGTCAGCGCCGAGCTCGATTCGTGCTCGATCAGTCCGAGCTCACGATCTCCGGACACCAACACCACCTCGTACGCGACGTAATCCGGATGGATGGCATGGTCGGGGTCGAGGATGTTGGAGACCAGGTCCTCGACGCCCCGGTGCGCCAGGCTCCCGAAATCGGGACCGACCGCGTGTCCGATGCCGGCGGCGAGGTGGCACTGCGCGCACAACCGTTGGTGGATCGCACTCCCGCGCTCGCTCGATCCCTGGGCGGGAAGACGGTCGAGCCAGTCTTCCACCACCGCGGCGCGCCCTCCGTAGTCGTCGTCGTGGATCAGCTTCGCCGCGCGCGCCGCGACGCCCGGCGCGTCCGACCGCAGCAGGCGCCGCCGCTGCTCGAGGTCGAGGTGGAGCTCGCCGGCGGTGAGCCTTCCCTCCTCCAGCGCCGCTACCAGGTAACCGTGAAACACCGGCCGGCGCAGTAGCACGCCGATCGCCACGCCGCGCGCGCCGGGTCCGAGCCCGCGAAAGAGCTCGACCAAGGTCCGCCCCAACGCCGCGTCCTCGAAGCCGGCGAGCGCGCGAATGGCGCGGGCCTCGACTTCCGAGGGCTCGCCCGCGGCCAGCAGTGCGACCAGATCGCCGGCGACCGCTTGGTGAGGGCCGAGGGCGAGCAGGTCTACGGCGCCGGCGCGGTCCTCGGTCGGCAGGGACCGATCGCGCGTCCGCGCGGCCGCCTGGGCCAGGATGCGCTGCTGCGCTGGTCCGTCCCCGAGCCTCAACGATCGGCGGACCAGCCAGGCGGACCGAGCGATCGGGGTCGGGCCCTCCTTCATCACCCGATCGAGCACCACTCCGATCGCCGCGCTGCCCGCCGGGGGGCGGGGCGCCCGCGCGAGGCCCGACGCCAGGCCGTCAAGAGTGGCGGCACGGAGCTGCAGCGCCGCGGGCTGAAGCGCGAGCTCGAGCGCCGTCGAGAGAGCGCCGAGCCCATCCCGATCGAGCCCGGCGCCCACCAGGTCGGCGAGCTCGCCGCTGACGATCTCCGCTTCCTCGAAGCGAGCGCCATCGCCCAGAAGGTCGATCAGCATCGCCGCGGCGTCCGCGCCCAGCGCGCTCTCGACCGCCAACCGCGACCACCGATGGCGCGCGTCACGTCGCAGGATGCGCTCGAGCCCCGCGCGACGTTCCGGGTGCTCGAGCCCACCCAGGCCGAGCGCCGCCTGGAAGCGGACCCGCACTGCGGGGTCGTCCGCCAAGGCGACCATTCGGCCTCGCAGCTCGCTCGATCCCGGCAGATGGCGCTCGGCGATCTGCAGCGCGTTCTCGCGCACACCAGCATCGGGGTCCGAGAGCGCGGCCAGGACCACATCCTCGTCGATCGCGCCGGCGCCCTCGAGGGTCCACAGAGCGTGCAACCGGGCCAGCGCCTCGCCAGCGGTATCGAGCGCCATCGCGCGAAGAGCCTCGCCTGGAGCGCCTCCTCTCTCGTAGAGGAGCCGCTGTGCCGTGTCGCGGCGCCAACGAGACTCGCTGCCGAGCTCGGCGACCAACGCGACGGACGAGAGCTCCGCGAGCGGCGGACGCCGGCGCGGCAGACCGCGGCGCGGGACGATGCGGTAGATGCGCCCGCGATCGGCGCCGGCGCGCAGGTCCGCGCCGCGCCGCGACTCGGGAATGTAGTCGGGGTGCTCGATGGTGTCGCGCTGCATGTCGATCAGGTAG
>DATAFT010000296.1:0-3423 GCA_036257295.1 Thermoanaerobaculia bacterium | reverse complement strand
CCCATCGAGTCGGTCACCGAGCCATCGAACCAGCAGTTGGCTCCGGCGCTGATGCCGCAGAGGATGGTGCCCTCGCGTAGCGACAGGCGCAGCAGGTCCGGCAGTCCGAGCTCGTTCCAGATCAAGAGCAGCAGCCGCGTGTTGCCGCCGCCCACGTAGATCACGTCGCACTCGCAGACGTAGGAGCGCAGGTCGCGCGTCGGCACCTCGAACAACGAGAGATGGCGCGGGCGGCAGCCCAGATTGTTGTGTGACGAGTAGAACTTTCTGACGTAGATGTCGCTGTCGCCGCTCGCCGTCGGCACGAAGCACACGATCGGATCCGCCGCGCGCGCGTGCGACAGCACGTAGCGGTCGAGGGCCAGGTTCTCCGGCTCCATCGAGAAGCCGCCTCCACCCATGGCGATGATCTGCTCGGGCACCATGACGCCGATCTCGACGGTAAGGATCAGCGCCCGGACGGAAAGCGGAAGCGGGTCGCGTCCTTGGTGAAGTTCTTCCACGCGAACACCAGGCGCGGCTCGAAGACGAACACGCCCCCGGCCCCGAGATCGTCGACCGGCGGCGCGAAGCCGTACTTCTCCTTCGAATGTTCGATGATGCGCCGGCTGAGATCCGGTGAAACATTGCGCAGCTCGCGCGCGTCACCGTGCAGGATGACCACGTCCATGGCCTCCTCGAGATGAACGCAGGCGGCAGGATTGGCCACCAGGTTCCGGTTGCGACGCGTGCTGGGGGACCCGCCGAAGTAGAGCTTGCCGTCGATCCACATGCCGTCGATCGGCGTCGCGTGCGGCCGCCGATCGGCGTCGACGCTCGACACCCAATACCGCATCGCCTTGTGCATGCGCTGGTCGACGTGCGCCCACGGGAGCAGCCCCTTGGCCGACTTGGAGATGCCGTAGGCGGGAGGGAAGCGAGGGCGATCGCGTGACGGTTCGCCGGCCTTCGCTTTCCCGGATGGCGTCTTGGCGGCGGCCGTCTTCTTGGATGCAGTCGTTCTCGACCCGGAACCCGAGGCGCGCTTACGGCCGGCCATTGTCCCTCCGCATGGTTCGAGACCGAGAAACCTTACCATTGCGCCCAGACCCGGAATCCAGCGGCGCCGATGACCACCAACCTTCGCCGCGCGATCCTCTACACCCACCGCTGGCTCGGCATCGCCGGCGGGCTCCTGTTCGTCCTGTGGTTCGCATCGGGCATCGCGATGCTGTGGGCACGGATGCCCGAGCTCGACTCGGCGGAGCGGCTGCGCCGGTTACCTGAGCTCGATCTCGACGCCGCGCGCGTTGCTCCGGTCGAGGCCGCTCGCGCGCTCGGTCTTTCCAACAGCGGACTGCGGATCGCGATGCTCGGCGAACGACCCGTCTACCGCTTCGACACCGGTCCACGATCGACCACCGTCTTCGCCGACGACGGCCAGCCGTTCGCCGGGCTCGGCGACGACGAGGTGATGCGGCTCGCGCGCGCTCTCTTTCCCGAGCACGCTGCGACCCTCCGCCACGATCGCCGCCTCGAGTCACCCGACCAGTGGACCCTCCAGAACGGCGGCGCCCTGCCGCTCCATCGTCTCGCGCTCGGAGATCCGGGCGACACCTGGATCTATCTCTCGGCTCCCACCGGCGAGCTGATCCTGACCGCAACCGCCAGCGAGCGACGGCGTGCCTACGCCAGCGCGGTCCCCCACTGGCTCTACGTCACGCCGCTGCGGCGGCACGGCGTACTGTGGTCACGGATGGTGGTCGGGTTGTCGCTCGCCGGCTGTGTCGTCGCCGCCTCCGGCCTGATCTGGGGTCTGTGGCAAGCGCTGCGCGCCGGCGACCGATCCTCGCGCGCGCGCGTGGCGACCCCTTACGCGGGTCTCATGCGCTGGCATCACTACGCGGGTCTCGCCTTCGGGCTGTTCGCCTTCACCTGGGTTCTGAGCGGCTGCTTGTCGATGGACCCGCTCCCGTGGCAGTCCTATGCCGAGCCCACCGTCGAGCAGGCGGCAGCGGTTGCCGGCGAACCGATCCGACTCGAGGCTCTGACCATCGACCGCCTCCGCGCCTCGCTAGCGGCGCTCGCGGCGGAGCCGGAGTGGACGGTGAAGGAGCTCGAGCTGGTGCACTTTCGCTCGGAGCCCTTCCTGCTGGGTCACGGCTCGCCTCCATCCAGCACGCAATCCTCGCCGCACGCGCTGGTCTCCGCTCTCCGCGCCGAGCGCGGAGCGTTCGCGCGCTTCGGCGACGACGATGTGGTCGCGGCCGCGCGCAGCGCCATGCCGGCGGCCCGCGTGATCGACGCCACCTGGCTCCAGCGGCACGATGCCTACTACTACGACCTCCACGGGCCGGCGCCGCTTCCGGTCCTGCGCGCGCGCTTCGACGACCCGGCGCGGACCTGGCTCTACGTCGACCCGGCGACCGGGGCCATCGCGCGTATGGAGAACCGCTCGAGCCGGCTCAATCGCTGGCTCTACCATGGCCTCCACAGCTTCGACTTTCCGTTCCTCCTGCGCCACCGGACGCTGCGCGACGCCATCATCGTGGTCCTCAGCCTGGGCGGGATCCTGATAGCCGTGACCTCGATGGCCGACGGCTGGCGGCGCGTGGGCCGCCATGTCCGCCGCTTGCGGTAGCGTTGACCCATGGCGAGCTTCGACCCGTTGGTCTCCACCACCTCGCCCCTGATCGTCTACATCGACTACAAGAGTCCCTACGCGTTCCTCGCGATGGAGCCGACCTACCAGATCGAGGACCACTTCGGGATCGAGATCGACTGGCGGCCGCTCACGCTCGACATTCCGAGCTATCTGGGCTCGGCGCGGCTCGACGATCGGGGCCGCGTCGCGGAAGAGAACCGGACGCCGGAGCAGTGGTCGGCGGTCCGCTACGCGTACCGCGACGCGCGGCGGTACGCGGCGCTTCAAGGTCATACCCTGCGCGGCACGGTCAAGATCTGGGACACCTCGCTCGCCCACATCGGGATGATGTGGGCCAAGCGACAGGGTCGCGACGTGCTCCGCGCTTACACCCGGAGCCTCTATCTACCCTTCTGGCGGCGCGAGCTCGACGTCGAGGATCCGACGGTGATCGCGGGGCTACTGCAGGAGGCTGGCGCCGACGTCGGCGGGTTCGCGTCCTTCTCCACTGGCGAGGGACGCGTCGAGCACGACGCGATGCAGCCGGCGATCTTCGATGCCGGCATCTTCGGCGTGCCCACCTACGTGATCGACGGCGAGGTCTTCTTCGGCCGCGAGCATCTGCCGCGCGTCCGCTGGATGCTCGGCGGCAGGCGCGGCGCGGCCCCCGACATCGCCTATCGTCACTTCGAGGCCGGGTCGTGACCGCTCCGGCGCTCACCGGGCCACTGGTCGTCGGGATCGACTTCAAGCAACCACAGTCGTATCTGGCGAAGGGCCCGACCGCGAAGCTCGCGGCG
>DATAFT010000289.1:0-3206 GCA_036257295.1 Thermoanaerobaculia bacterium | reverse complement strand
GGCCGCAACCCCGGCTCCGCCGCGCACGAGAACGCGCCCGGTCGCGTACGGGTCGATGCGCCAGCCTGGTTCGAGCTCAACCATCTCGACCCGCCGATGCCCGAGCGCGCAGCGTTCAGCCTCGACCCTCGCGCGCCGCAGCCCGCAGTCGAGCCAGACGCGCGGTTCCACGACGTGATCCGGATGAGCGACGACACCCGCGCCGACGACTTCCCATACATCGTCGTCAGTCCCAACGACCGCGGCGACGTCTGGATGGTGTACGCGAGCTACTCGGGCCGGCGCGACGAGCTGCGCCTCGCGCGCCGCGATGCGGCGTCGGGGATCTGGGGTCCCTGGAACCCGGTGCCCGGGGTGAGCGGCGACGTGTGGCGTCCGGCGCTCGCGTTCGACGCCAAGGGCAGGCTGTGGGTGGTGTGGGCGCAGCAGGAGCCGTTCGACGCCGCGTTCGACCTCTACGCGCGCTGGTTCGACGGTGAGCGCTGGGGACGGCTCGAGCGCCTGACCGAGGCGCCCGAGGGCGACTTCGATCAGCAGGTGGCGCGCGCCGCAGACGGCACGCTGCACCTGGTCTGGCAGGGTTTCCGCGACGGGCAGTCGGACGTCTTCTACGCGCGCTTCGATGGCGACTCGTGGTCGCCCGAGCTGCGGCTCTCGACGTCCGACGCCAACGACTGGGCGCCCACCGTCGCCGTCGACTCGAAGGGGAAGGCACACGTGTTCTGGGATACCTACGACCGCGGCGACTACGACGTGGTCGGCCGGGTCGTGAACGACGGCAAACCGGAAGCGGTGATCGCCGTCGCCGCCACCGACTTCTTCGAGGCGCGGCCGTCGGTCGCTGTCGATCGGCAGGACCGCGTCTGGTTGGCCTACGAGATCGGGGATCGAGGCTGGGGTAAGGACAACGGGCGGCTGATCGACAAGAAGCGCCAGCCGGGATCGATGCTCAACGCGGTGCGCTCGATCGAGGTCCGCGTCGGTAGCGGCGAGGGGTGGACGGAGGCAAAGCCCGAGATCGAGACGCTGTTCTCGGCGGCGGCGGAGGAGGGGGACGCCGATGTCCGACAGCCTTCGCTTGCAGCACCGCGCCTGGTGGTAGACGACGGTGGGCGCGTGCACCTGGTGGCGCGGGCGCTCGAGCCGGTGGCGCGGGTCAAGTACTGGCAGGCGTATGTCAGCACCATGACCGATCGAGGTTGGACCGAGCCGGCCCTGGTTCCGTTCTCGTCCGGCCGACTTTCGATGCACGTTGCTGCCGCGCCCTCGAAGGAGGGCGGCTTGTGGCTGGCCTGGCCGCGCGACAACTGGCCCACTTTCGGCATCAAGTTCACGTTCCCCGAAGAGACGGTCGAGGAGAACGTCTATGCCGGCCGCTTCGAGCCCGATGGCCAACCCGGGATCCTGACGGGCCCGCCAGTCGAGCCACCGTTCCCGGAGCGCGCGCCCGGTCACGCCGACGAGCCGGCCGACGTCGCGCGCGTTCGTGGCTGGCGCGCGCGAGTGGACGGTCAAGAGCTGCGGATCCTGCGCGGAGACACCCATCGCCACACCGAGTTCTCGATCGACGGACGGGGTCGCCCCGACGGATCGATCCTCGACTTCTATCGCTACGTGCTCGACGCCGCCGCGCTCGACTTCGGGCTCATCTCCGATCACCAGTACGGCGCGGAGCGCGAGTACTGGTGGTGGCTCGAAGAGAAGCTGGCCGATCTGTTCCACGCACCGGAGCGATACATCTCCATGTTCGGTTACGAGCGTTCGGTGAGCTTTCCGTCCGGCCACCGTAACGTCGTCCATGCCGAGCGCGGCACCGGCCCTGTCCGCTTCTTCGGCAAGACCAGCTACCAGCGGCTGGGGTGGCCGAACCTCCGCTTCTACAACACCAATCCCATCGTGCAGCTCGACGACACCAAGATGCTCTACGAGGAAGTTCGTCGCAGCGGCGGCATCACCATTCCGCACACCAGCGCGACCGGGATGGGCACCGACTGGAGCGACAACGACCCAGAGGTCGAGCCGCTGGTCGAGATCTTCCAGGGCGACCGCTACAGCTACGAGCAGCCCGGCGCGCCGCTCACCAACCGCCCCGACGAACCCGAGTATCACCAGCGCTCCCCGCAGACCGCCGGCTTCGTCTCGAATGCGCTCGCCAAGGGTTACAAGCTGGGGTTCATCGCCAGCTCCGACCACGCCTCGACGCATCTCTCGTACGCCATGGTGTGGGCGACCGATCGCAGCCGGCGCGCCGTGCTCGACGCCATGCGCGCGCGGCGCACCTACGCCGCCACCGACAACATCGTGCTCGAGTTCTGGATCGGCGACGAGTTCATGGGTGGCGAGCTGCGCGCCGGCGCCGGCGGAGTGCCCGAGATCCGCCTCAAGGCGATCGGCACCAAACCGTTTCTCACCGCCGAGATCCTGCGCAACGGCCAGCCCATTCATCGCAGCGCGCCGGCCCGCGCCGACGTCGAGCTGCGGTATCGCGATCTCGAGCCGGTGACAGGGACGAGCTACTACTACGCGCGTTTGTTCCAGGAGGACGGGCAGGCCGCCTGGAGCTCGCCGATCTGGGTCCAGGTGCCCTAGCCATGAAGCGAACACGACGAGAAGTGCTGCGCGACGCGGCCGTGGCCAGCATCGCGGCCAGCCTCGGTCGTCGCGCTGGAGCCGCGGAGCAGCCGTCCCCGCGAAAGCCGAACATCCTCCTGGTCCTGCCCGACCAGCATCGTCACGACGCTATCGGCGCCGCCGGCGATCCGGCGGTGGCGACGCCGACGCTCGACCGCCTCGCGCGCGAGGGCACGCACTTCACCAGCATGTGGTGCCAGGGGCCGAGCTGCCGTCCTGCCCGCGCCTCGCTCATCACGGCGCGGTATCCCTACCAGCACGGCATCTTCGGGCCAGACGCGCCGGCGAACGATCCGGCTTGGCCGACCGTGATGAAGCGCCTGCAGTCGGCCGGCTACCTCACCGCGACGTTCGGCAAGACCGACTACGGATTCAAGGACAAGAGCGGAAGCGACGTGCCGGAGGGCGACCGGGGCCGCGAAGGCGGTCCGGAGTCGGCGAGCGGCCGCGACGTCCGTGAGATGCATCCCTTCATCCGCTCCTTCGGCTGGGACTACGCGAGCGAGAACCCGAGCCAGCTCGACATCGCGATCCCCGGCTACGGCTCGTCCTACACCGACTACCTGCGCGCGCAA
>DATAFT010000256.1:0-9222 GCA_036257295.1 Thermoanaerobaculia bacterium | reverse complement strand
CTCTCTACGATCTGGCGGAGGCCCAACTGGCGGCCGGACAACCGCAGGACGCGCGGCGGCAGGTGCTGCGCGCGCTCGAGATCGCGCCGTCGTTCGAGGCGGCGCAGCGGTTGTTGTTGAAACTGCACGCCGGCGCCGCGGACTCCGGCGCGAAGGAGCAGCCCTGAGGCGCCCACTCGATACGCGCTGCCGGCGCACCACGCTATGGATCGCATTCGCGCTGACTGCGGCGACGGCCCTGCCGGCCGACGTGCGATCTCCCGACGTCCCCTACGACAACTTTCCCTACCAGGGCAGCTTCACGTTCGCCCGGATCAAGTTCGAGCCCACCGAGTGGGGGCCTGGGCCGTACTTCTGGGGGTGGGACCTCAAGTGGAACCACGACTACCCCTGGGCCGAGCAGAACTTCATGAAGATCCTCGACGAGCTCACCTTGATCCATCCCACCATGGAGGGCGGCAACATCTACGCCGCCGACGATCCCGAGCTCTTCGACTACCCGCTCGCCTACCTGTGCGAAGTGGGCTTCTGGAATCCGACCGAGAGCGAGGTCCGCGGGCTGCGCGACTATCTGCTCAAGGGCGGCTTCCTGGTGATCGACGACTTCGCCGACCTCTACTTACGCGGGCCGCAGTTCAAGAACTTCGAGCATCAGATGCGGCGGGTGCTCCCGGGGTACAAGCTGGTGCAGCTCGAGCCCAGCCATCCGGTCTTCCAGACCTTCTTCAAGGTCGAGAATCTGGACTTCACCCACCCCAAGCTGCCGTATCTCGATACCCTCTTCTATGGGGTCTTCGAGAACAACGACCCCAACGGCCGGTTGATGGTGATCGCGAACTACAACAACGACATCGGCGACTACTGGGAGTGGTCGGACCAGGCCGACAACTGGTATCCCGTCGATCTCACCCAGAAGGGCTTCCAGCTCGGCGTCAACTACGTTCTATATGGACTGACGCATTAGAGGGATGCTGAATAGCATCCCTCTAATGCCTATTTTTTCGGCGCCGCGGACGGCGCATACGTGGAGTGTCAAGTGAACGAAGGAACTGCCGATTTCGCCGCCGCCGACACCGCGGTTCTGCCTGGGCTCGAGACCGAAGCCGACGTCGCTCTCGCCGATCGACTGCGCCACGGCCATCGGGCCATCCTCGACCAGTTGCGCAAGCGGATCATCGGCCAGGACGAAGTCCTCGACCAGATCGTGCTCACCCTGTTCGTCGGCGGCAACAGCATCATCACCGGCGTTCCCGGCCTGGCCAAGACGCTGATCGTGCAGTCGGTCGCGGACGTGCTCGATCTCGAGTTCCATCGCATCCAGTTCACGCCCGACCTGATGCCGTCGGACATCACCGGCACCGACATCATCCAGGAGGACCCCGGAAGCGGCCTGCGGCGCATGGTCTTCATGCGCGGCCCGGTCTTCTGCAACATCCTGCTGGCCGACGAGATCAACCGCACGCCGCCCAAAACCCAGTCGGCGTTGCTCGAGGCGATGCAGGAGCACCACGTCACGGTGCAGGGCAAGACCTACGTGCTCGAAGAGCCGTTCTTCGTGTTCGCGACCCAGAACCCGATCGAGCTCGAGGGCACCTACCCGCTGCCGGAAGCTCAGCTCGACCGTTTCATGTTCGACGTGGTGATCGACTACCTGAGCGAGGAGCGCGAAGCGGACGTGGTGCGCGCCACCACCTCGATCGAGGACATCCAATTCGAGCGCACCGTCTCCGGCGCCGACCTCAAGGCCTTTCAGCGCCTGGTGCGGCGGGTGCCGGTCTCCGACGCGGTGCTCCAGTACGCGCTGCGGATGGTGCGGATGAGCCGGCCGCGCGCCCAGGGCGCGCCCGAGTTCATCACCAAGTGGGTCGACTACGGCGGCAGTGTGCGCGCCGCGCAGTATCTGATCCTGGGCGGCAAAGCGCGGGCCCTCACCCGCGGCCGCTACCACGTGAGCTTCGAGGACGTCCGGGCGCTAGCGCACCCGGTGCTGCGCCATCGCATCCTCACCAACTTCCACGCCGAATCGGAACGGGTCTCGTCCGACGACGTGATCAACAACCTGCTCCAGGCAACGCCGCTGCCGCGTTCCGAGATGTGAGGCGATGAGCCGAGCACGGGTCTACGGAGCGGCCGCGGACAGGTCCCTCACCAGGTTCCTCGAGCCATCGACCCTGGCGCGCATCGCCAACCTGGACTTGCTGTCGCGTACGGTGGTCGAGGGCTTCATCAGCGGACTGCACCACTCGCCGTTCTTCGGCAGATCGCTCGACTTCGCCGAGCACCGCCAGTACATGCCCGGCGACGACATCCGCCTCATCGACTGGAAACTGTTCGCCCGCACCGATCGTTTCTACGTCAAGGAATTCGAGGCCGACACCAACACCAACTGCACCATCCTGCTCGACGTGTCGCGCTCGATGTCCTTCGCCAGGGAGTCGATCTCGAAGCTCGACTATGGCCGCTACCTGGCCGCCTGTCTGGCCTACTTCGCGCACAAGCAACGCGACCGCGTCGGCTTCGCCGCTTTCGCCGGCGACGTGATCCAGCACGTGCCGCCTGCGGCCAAGCACCTGGAAGAGGTGCTGCGGGCGATCGACCGGCTCGAGCCGGGGGGCGAAGGACGCCTGCGCCCGCCGCTGACGCGCATTGCCGGCCGACTG
The DNA here is from genome assembly GCA_036257295.1 of Thermoanaerobaculia bacterium. Classification (GTDB taxonomy): domain Bacteria; phylum Acidobacteriota; class Thermoanaerobaculia; order Multivoradales; family Multivoraceae; genus DATAFT01. The sequence continues at coordinate 6,562 of DATAFT010000256.1, read as the reverse complement.
CGGCGCCGCTCGATCGTCGTTCTCATCTCGGACTTCTACGAGGAGCCCGACTCCGCGTTCGACGCGGTGTCGCTCCTGCGCGGGCGCGGCAACGACGTGATCGCGTTCCACATCCTCGACGCCGCCGAGCTGAAGTTTCCGTTCGAGGAGGCCGCCGAGTTCGAGGACCTGGAGTCGAGCCAGCGCATCGCGCTCGCGCCCGAGGTCGTGCGCGCGGAGTACCGGAAGCTGATCGAGGCTCACGTCGCCACGCTGCGGCGGCGGTTCAGCGAGGCGCGGGTCGACTACCACCTGTTCGACACCTCGACGCCGCTCGACTACGCCCTCTACAGTTATCTGTCGACGCGCCAGCGCGCGGCGCGGGCGAGGTAGGCGATCGTGGGCCTGGGCTTCCTCACGCCACTGTTCCTCGCCGGGCTGGCGCTGCTCGCAGTGCCGGTCTTCATTCATCTGCGCCGGCGACATCGCAGCCAGGTGCAGGCGTTCCCGTCGCTGATGTTCCTGCGCCAGATCCAGCAGGCGACGCTGCGCCAGCGGCGAATCCGGCACTGGTCTCTGCTGGCGCTGCGCAGCCTGGCGCTGGCAGCGCTGGTGATCGCGTTCGCGCGACCCCTCTTCCAGGGCGACGCGATCGCGGCCGATCGCGGGTCGTCGGGACGCGAGGTCGTGATCCTGCTCGACAACTCCTGGAGCATGGGCTTCGAGGACCGCTTCGCGCGCGCGGTCGCCGCCGCGATCGATCGAGTCGCGCGGCTCGGCCCGGCCGACGTCGCCACGCTGATCGTGTTCTCCGACCGGGCGCGGGTGGAGGCCGAGGTCACCTCCGACCGCGATCGCCTGACCCAGATCCTGGCGGAGGTCGCGATCGAGCCGCACGGCACGCGTTATGCGCCGGCGCTCAAGCTCGCGCGCAAGGCGGTGCTCGACTCCCGTCTTCCGACGCGCGAGGTGGTCCTGATCACGGACTTCCAGCGGGTGGGTTGGGAGCGCGGCGAGGACCTGCGGCTGCCGCCGGGGACCGAGCTCGCCTGGGTCGATCTGTCTGCCGGTCCAGGTGCGCCGCCGCCGATGAACCTGGCGGTCGCGGGCCTGGTCCTCGAGCGCAGCCTCGAGGGCGATCGCGAACGCATCGTCGCTCGGGCACGCGTGACCCGGCGCGGCGGGGAGGGGGAGGTCACCGGCAGTCTCGCGCTCGAGCTCGGTGGACGCGAGATCGGCCGTCGCGAAGTCCGCCTCGAGCCGGAGGCGTCGACGCTGGTCGCGTTCGAGCCGTTCTCGCTGCCGCAGGGAATCTCGCGCGGTCGCCTCGTCCTCGACGGTGACCGGCTCGCCACCGACAACGAGTTCTACTTCACGCTGTCGCGCGCCCAGGCGCTGCCGGTGATCCTGATCGACGACGGCAGGGCTTCGGGCGGCTCGAGCGGCTTCTACGTCGAGCAGGCCCTGCGGCTGGGACAGGAACCGGTGATCGACGTCCGTCGCCGCGCCGCCGGCTCGCTCGGCGGCGACGATCTGTCTCAGGCGGCCGCTGTGGTGGTGAGCGACGTGGCACTCGACCCCGGCGTGGTGCGCCGACTGCAGTCCTTCGTCGAGCAGGGCGGCGGTCTGGTGATAGCACTCGGCAGCCGGAGCGAGGGCACCCACGCCGCCCTCGCGGCGGCCGGCATGGCGCCGGTGCCCGCGGGTGGGGAGTCGGCCGAGCCGGGGTCGCGCATCGCCCGGATCGCCTCGCTCGATCGCACCCATTCCGCCCTCGACGCCTTCTCCGAGCCGCGCAGCGGAGACTTCGGCACCGCTCGGTTCTTCCGCCACCGCAAGCTGCGCACCGAAGAGCAGGACCAGGTCCTCGCCCGCTTCGACGACGGCGACGCCGCGCTGGTCGAGCGTCAGGTGGGAAGCGGGCGCGTGTTGGTGTGGACCTCGACCTTCGACACCTACTGGAACGACTTCGCTCTGCAGCCGGTGTTCCTGCCGTTCGTGCACCAGATCACCAAGTCGCTGGCCGGCTTCCGGCCGCCGGCACCGTCGCAGACCGTCGGCGACGTGGTCGACCTGAAGTCGCTTCCGGAGCTCGCGGTGGGAGGTGATGGCAGAGCGGCGTTGGTCGCGACCGGGCCGAGCGGGGAGGCGGTCCCGATCGGCGACGTTCTCGAGCTCGAAGCGCAGGGCTTCTATGGCCTCGGCCGCGGCGGCACCGAGCTGGCGGTGCTGGCCGCCAACGTCGACGTCCGCGAGTCGGACCTCACCGCGGTCGACGTCGAGGAACTGGGCGCGGCGCTCGCGCCGGCGGGGTCGGCAGCCGCCACCACGCAGGCAGCCGCGGCAGAGCAGACGCCGGGCGAGCGCGAGTCGGCGCAGGGACTGTGGCGCTACCTGGTGCTCGCCGTGCTGCTGCTGCTGGTGGCGGAGGTGTTCGTGGCGAACCGACTATCGGCGGCGGGAGGGTAGCGGCAGACTGTTGGCATTCGGCGGCGCGCGGCGCCCCCGGGGAGCAGGAGATCCGAGATGGTGTCCGACACGGACCACACTTACGACGAGTTGCTGCGAGCGATCCGCACCACGCGACGGCGCTGGCGCCTCAAGATACTGCTGCGCGGGCTCGCGGTTTTCCTGCTGGCCGGGCTCGCCACCGTCGGCGTGTCGGTGTGGGCGCTCGATCGCTTCCACTACGGCGACGTGCCGGTGGCCGTCATCCGCGCGCTGGTCTGGATCGCGCTCATGGCCCTCGCCTTCCGGTTCCTGGTGCTGCCGTTCCTGCGCCGCGTGAGCGACCGCCAGGTCGCGCTCTACATCGAGGAGCACGAGCCGAAGCTCGAAGCCGAGTTGCTATCGGCGGTCGAGCTGGGCGCCGAGTCCGCTCCGGCCGCGCGGCGCGCCACGCCGCCCGACCCGCTGGTCGCCACCCTGGTCGAGCGCGCGATCGCGAGCGCCCAGACGCTGGACTGGGGCGCGTCGATCGACCGGCCGTTGTTGCGCCGCTTCTCCGCGCTGGCGGCTGGGTCCGCTCTGGCGGGCATCGCTGCCATCCTGCTGTCGCCGGCGTTCCTGCAGCACGGGGCGCTGCTCCTCTTCGTGCCCTGGAAGAGCGACTCTTTGGCGAGTCCCTACGGGATCGAGGTACTGCCCGGCACCGTCACCGTCGCGCGCGGGTCGGATCTCGAGGTGCGCGCGCGCCTCACCGGCTTCGACTCGGAGTCGGTCGAGCTCGCGGTGCGACGCGGCGAAGGCAACTGGGAGCGCTGGCCGATGCCCGCGGACGGCGAGCCCGGCGAGAAGCTGTTCATGCTGCTCGATCTGCAGGAGGCGAGCGAGTATTTCGTCGAGGCCGGAGGGGTGCGATCGGTGCTCCATCGCATCGAGGTGGCCGATCTGCCCTACGTCGACCAGATCGCGCTCGAGTACCACTTCCCGTCGTACACCGGTCTCTCGCCGCAGCGCGTCGAGGAGGGCGGCGACATCGCCGCGTTGCGCGGCACCGCCGTCCGCGTCGAGGTGACGTCGACGGTGCCGGTGACCAAAGGCCGATTGATGATCGAGAACGCGGAAGGCGCGCCTCAACCGATCGACCTCGCGGTCGACGCGGAGGGCCGTCTCACCGCTTCGCTCGAGGTCCAGCGCGACACCTTCTACCGCGTCGAGCTCCCCGGTCCCGACGGCGCCTGGGTCACCGCCTCGCCCGACTACGCGATCGAGGTGATGGTGGACCAACCGCCGGTGCTGTCGTTCGCCAAGCCCGGGCGCGACGTTCGAGCGCACAAGCTGGAAGAGGTCTTCACCGAGGCGCACGTCGAGGACGACTACGGCGTCGCCAAGCTCGATCTCGTCTACTCGGTCAACGGAGGCGACGAGAAGACCATCACGCTGCTCGGCGGCGGCAAGCGTCCGAAGCAGTTCGACGGCGGTCACACCTTCTATCTGGAAGAGCTCGATCTGGTCGACGGCGACTTCATCTCGTACTACGCGCGCGCCTCCGAGGCCGGGCCATCCGGCCGCGCGGCGAGTGTGACCAGCGACATCTACTTCGTCGAGATCACGCCGTTCTCCAAGAACTACCGCCAGGCCGAGCAGGGCGGCAGCGGGATGCAGGGCGGCCAGATGGACAACGCGCTGTCGCTGCGCCAGCGTCAGATCGTCGCCGCGACCTTCAAGCTGGTGCGCGATCGTAAGGAGTTCGGCGACAAGCAGTACGAAGAGAACCTGACCACCGTCGCCTTGATGCAGGGCCGCCTGCGCGAGCAGGTCGAGACGCTGATCCAGCGCATGCAGAACCGGCTGCGCGGCGAGGAGGAGTTCCAGAGCATCGTCGAGGACCTGGTGGCGGCCATCGCGGAGATGAAGCCGGCCGAAGAGAAGCTCACCGCCAAGGCCCCCAACGACGCGCTGCCGCCCGAGCAGCGCGCGCTGGTTCACCTGCAGCGCGCGGAGGCCCGCTTCCGCGACGTCCAGGTGGCGTTCCAGCAGGGCGGCATGCCCGGCGAGCAGCAGCGCATGGCGGAGGACCTCGCCGACCTCTTCGAGCTCGAGCTCGACAAGCTCCACAATCAGTACGAGACGGTCGAGCGCGGCGAGCGCCAGGCGGCGCAGCAGGAGGTCGACGAGGCGCTGCAGCGGCTCGAGGAACTGGCGCGGCGCCAGGAACAGGAGAACGAGCGGCAGCGCAAACTGCCGGCGCAGATGGGCATGTCCGGCGCTGCCGGCCAGAACCAGCGTCAGTTGATCGAGCAGACCGAGGAGCTGGCGCGGCAGCTCGAGCGGTTAGCGCGCGAGCGGTCGCGCCCCGATCTGGCGCAGACGGCGCGACGGCTGCAGCAGGCCGCCGACTCGATGCGGCGCGCGAGCGCCAACCGGTCGTCCGGCGAGATCGGCCAGGGCACCGAGGCGCTGGAGCAGCTGCGCGAAGCGCGGCGTCTGCTCGAGCGCAACCGCGAGTTCCAGATGTCGTCCGAGATGGACGACCTGACCGAGCGCGCCGAGCGCGCCCGCCGCATGCAAGAGCGGATCACGTCGCAGGTGGGAGAGCTCCCAGCCCAGAGCGAGGAATCGCGCAGCGGCGGTCGCGGCGAGTCGAGCGAGCAGCTCGGCCGCATCCTCGGCGAGAAGGACGAGCTCGAGCGCGAGGTGGGCGAGCTCGAGAGCCAGATCGATCGCGTCGCGCGCCAGGCCCGCGGTGCCGAGAAGGACGCCGCGCGCAGCCTGTCGGAAGCCGCCGAGTCGATCCGGGAAAACCAGCTCAAGGAGAAGATCCGGTACTCGAAGGGCGTCGTGCGCGGGCGCTCACCGGAGTACGCCAAACGATTCGAGGAAGAGATCGGCGGCGACATCGGGGAGATGCAGGAGCGGCTCGGGGAAGCCAAGCGATCGATGGGCGGCACCAAGGAAGACAAGTCCGCGGAGGCTCTCCAGGGGGCTCGCGACCTGGTGCGGCGTCTGGAGTCGTTCCAGAACGGCCTCGAGGATCGTGGCGCGCAGCGGCAGGCCGAGCGGTCGGGTTCAGGAGAGCCAGGATCGGAGCAGGGACAGGAGCAGGGGCAGAAACCGGGCGAGCACGGCGAGGGCGGCGAGCAGGGCGCCGAAGGGGAACGGCAAGCGAGCCAGGGCGGGCAGCAGAAGGGCCAGCAGGGTGAAGGCAAGGAAGGCGGAGAGAGCCAGGGCCAGGGACAGCAGCAAGACGGCGAGGGAGACCAGAGCGGAGGCCGCGACGGACGCCGTCTGGCCGATCGTCAGTCAGGGCAGCAGCCCGGCGAGGCCGGCGAGGCTGGCGGTGAGCAGTCCGACGGCAGCCAGGGCGACGCCCGCGGCGCAATGAGCGCCACTACGCCGAGCATCGGTCAGGGAGTTCCGGGTTGGTACCAGCCCGGGATCTTCACGCCCGAGGATCTGCGGCAGATGAGCGCCGAGTTCGACCAACGGGTGCGCGAGGGGCAGCAGCTCCGCGACGACCTGCGCCAGCTCGGCGTGTCGGCCGAGGACCTCGACGCCATCCTGAAGCAGATGAAGAACTGGAACGTGCGCGGCATCAACAACGATCCGCTGGCGCTCGAGTCGCTGCGGGCGAAGGTGATCGAGGGCCTGCGCCAGTTCGAGTATCGGCTGTGGCGCGACATCGAAGGCGAGGGTGGCGAGCGCCTGTTCCTCGCCGGCTCGGACGAGGTGCCGCCGGGGTACCGCGAGCTGGTCGAGGAGTACTACAAGAACCTGGCTTCGAAAAAATGAACGCGTAGGCGTGGGGTAGCCGCCACGCCGCTGCGTTGACCGCCGCGGCTCCCGGCGCGTGCTATGGTCCCGGCGAGCAAAGCAGTGCTCGACGGCGCCCGAGGGAGGTGGCATGCGCGGAGTCGGCGCCGGGTTACTCGCTGGCTCACTCGCGTTTGCCGTCGTCATCGGACCCGTCGTCGCCCAGTCGGTAGTTCGCCAGGGCGCCGAGTTCCAGGTCAACACCTTCACTCCGAGCGGACAGTACGTTCCCGCCCTCGCCTCCGACGGCGACGGCGACTTCGTGGTGACCTGGACCAGTTACGGACAGGACGGCAGCACCCGCGGCATCTTCGCCCGCCGCTTCAGC
>DATAFT010000240.1:0-4977 GCA_036257295.1 Thermoanaerobaculia bacterium | reverse complement strand
TGGCTGCGCCGGTCATGCCAGACCACGACGAAATTCCCCGCGGCGTCACTTGCCACCACGGGAAGAGGCCCCCAGCCCTGAATGGTGTGGGAATTGACCTGCAACTCGCCGGTCAACGGGGAGCCTACACTCGAGAAGCGGCGAGCGAAGAGGTGGTATGGCCCTCCGAGGTGCTGCGACCAAACTACGATGGCATCGCCGTCAGCGTCCGCCGCCGCCGCAACGACAGATAGAAAATTGAGGGTGTACGAATTCACCTGGAACTCGCTGGCCAGTGGTACGCCAGCACTCGAGAAGCGTCGGGCGAAGATGAAAAAAGACGACGCCGCGCCCTCGTTGAGCCACGCGACTATGAACGCGCCGTCGGGGCCGAGCGCCACCGCCGGGATTAATTGGTAACCAACGGTGTAAGTGTTGATCTGGAACTCGGACCCGAGAGGGATTTCCTGCCCCAGAGCACCCAGCGACAAACTCAGCACTGCGAGCGTGCAGAGTAAAGCAGTCGGACGATTCCGGTCGGCCACGAGTCTCCTCTCGCTCCGGGGAGTTCGTCGAACCATACAAGAAGCTCGTCAGCTCGGAGCGGTGCATACACAAAGTCGGCGTTTCACACGCGCGTTCTGCAGAGCCGCCGACTGTGGATCGGGCTGGCTTGAACTTCAGCACGGCCCTACGCAGGGCTGTTACCCACCGTTCGGTGGGTAATGCAACAGCCGGCCAACAGAGGAGCCCGCGCTTTCCTGAACTCGCAAGCTGATAGGCTGCCGCCCACCAATTCTGGAGGAATCGGCACGTGGTGGAGCTCAGCTACGACGCGATCGTGGTCGGATCCGGCGCCAACGGCGGCTGGGCGGCGAAGGAGCTCTGCGAGGCCGGGATGAGCGTCGCCGTCCTCGAGCTCGGCCGCGAGCTCGAGCCGGCGACCGACTTCAGCGAGCACACGCTGCCTCACGAGCTGCCACTGCGCGGCCGCCAGGATCCGCGCACGGAGGCATTCGCGCGGCGCCCGATCGGCCGGCGCAACTACGCCTGCGAGGAGACCACTGTCTCCTTCTTCGCCGACGAGGTCGATCACCCCTTCACCTTCCCGAAGAAGCGACCGTTCTGGTGGATCCGCGGCAACCAGGTGGGCGGGCGCACCATCATGTGGGGCCGCCAGTCGTACCGCATGAGCGACTACGACTTCAAAGCCAAGACCCATGACGGCTACGGCGACGACTGGCCGATCTCCTACGCCGACGTCGCGCCGTACTACGACAAGGTCGAGAGCTTCATCGGCGTGAGCGGCAGCCGCGAAGGCGTCGAGGTCCTGCCCGACGGTCAGTTCCTGCCGCCGATGGCCATGTCCTGCGGCGAGCACATGCTCAAGGACAAGGTCGATACCATGGGCCGGCGCGTCACCATCGGGCGTGCCGCGGTGCTCACGCAGCGGCACAACGGGCGCGCCGCGTGTCACTACTGCGGCCCCTGTCACCGCGGCTGCCTCACCGCCTCGTACTTCTCGAGCCCATCGTCGACCCTGCCGGCCGCCGCGGCGACCGGGAAGCTCACGCTGATCGCCAACGCGATGGTCCATCGCGTGACGCTCGACGCCGAGGCGCGCGCCGACGGCGTCCTGTACTTCGACACCAAGAGCGGCCAGGAGCATCGGTTGCGCGCCCCGATCGTGATCCTGGCGGCGTCGACGCTCGCTTCGGCTCGCCTCCTGCTCACCTCGGCCGAGGATCGCTTTCCGAACGGGCTCGCCAACTCGAGCGGCCTGGTCGGCCGCTACCTGATGGACCACATCTTCGCGGTGGGCGCCGACGGCTATCTGCCGCTGCGCAAGGGCGCCAAGGCCGAGCTCGCGAAGCGCCCCAACGGCATCTACATCCCGCGGTTCCGCAACGTCCGCGACAAGCAGCAGGGCTTCGTCCGCGGCTACGGCTATCAGGGTGGCGAGAGCGTCACCGTGTACGAGCACGCCTACTCGATGCCCGGGTTCGGGGCAGAGTGGAAGGAGCGGGTGAAGACCGAGACGGTGGCCCGCCTCAGCCTCACCGGCTTCGGCGAGATGCTGGCGCGTCAAGAGAACCGCTGCTATCTCGACCCGGCCAAGAAGGACGCGTGGGGAGTGCCGGTGCTGCGCATCGACGTCCAACACGGCGACAACGAGGCGGCGATGGCGCGCGACATGATCGAGCAGGCGGTAGCGATGCTCGAGGCGGCCGGCGCCGAGCAGATCACCACCCGCACCGAGCTGCCGCCGCCGGGCTTCGCCATCCACGAGGTCGGCACCGCGCGCATGGGCAACGATCCCAAGACCTCGGTGCTGACGCCGTTCCTCCAGACCCACGACGTCAAGAACCTCTTCGTCATGGACGGCTCGAGCTACGTTTCGATCGGCTGCGTCAATCCCACGTTGACGATGATGGCGTTGACGGTGCGGGCGTGCGAGAACCTGGTCGCCGAAGCGAAGCGAGGCAGCTTCGGAAAAGCGGCCTAGCTTTTCCAGAGGTCACGTCATGAAGGACAACGAGCTCACACGACGCACCGCGGTCGGCTTGGCTACCGGCGCGGCATTGTCGCTCGCAGCCGGCGAGAGCTGGGTGTTCGCCGCGCGCGAGGGCGACGTCGTCAAGACGCCGGGCGATGCCGCGGCCTGGCGGCCGGTTCTGCTCGACCAGCGGGAAGCCGAGGGTCTCGCCCGCCTGGTCGACGCGCTCATTCCGCGCACCGCGACGCCGGGCGCGCGCGACGCGCGTGTCCACGAGTACATCGACCTCGCGGTGTCGCTGGAGCCGGTGGAGGAGAAAAAGGCGTTCGTCGATGGCTTGCGATGGCTCGACCGCCGCTGTCAGAGGACTCACGGCACCGATCTGGCGACCGCCGAGCCGGCCGATTTAGTGGCGTTGCTGCACACGGTCAGCGATGAGCACGAGGACCCGCCCAAGTCGCTCCTGCCCGGTACGCGCTTCTTTGCCGACCTCAAGCGCCGCACCATCTTCGGCTACTACACGTCCCTCGAGGGACGCGTGCAAGAGCTCGGTCTGCCCGAAGCCGTCTCGCTGCAGACCTGGCGAGGGTGCCCGCATCCAGGCGGGCAGCACTCGACCTAGCTGCCCGTCCTCGCCACCTGTCGCGCGGCCTGCCGCGTTGCCGCTTCTCTACCTAGCTGAGACAATCGACAGACGTCCCGTCGAGGTGAGATCACCCGACAGGTGAGGATGGTGGGAGGGTAACGTGGTGATCCCCAAGCCGATCGACGTCTACGAGGCGCGCCGGCGCGCCGATCTCTCCGGCGCCGGCTTCGAGACCACCGCCGACCTCGAGGTGCTCACCACCAGCATCGGGCAGCCCCGCGCGGTGGAGGCGCTCAAGCTCGGCGTCGGCATCGACACCGACGGCTACAACATCTTCGTCCTCGGTCCCCCCGCCAGCGGTCGCCACGCGCTCGCCGAGTCGTTCCTCGAGCCGGTGGCGGCGACGCGACCGACGCCCCCCGACTGGTGCTACGTCCACAACTTCGAGGATGCGCGCAAGCCCAGGCTGCTCGAGCTGGCGGCCGGGACCGGCGAGCGTCTGCGCCGGGAGCTCGAGAAGCTGGCGGAGGAACTGCGCACAGTGCTGGCGACTGCGCTCGAGAGCGACGAGTACCAGACCCGGCGCCAGATCGTCGACGAGGAGTACAAGACGCTCACGGAGAAGCTGTTCGGTGAGGTGGAGGAGGAGGCGCGCAAGCGAGGCCTCGCTCTACTGCGCACGCCGATGGGCGTCGCCGTCGCGCCGCTCAAGGAGAACGGCGAGATCGCACCTCCCGAGGAGTTCCAGAAGCTGCCCGAGGAGGAGCGCAAGCGCATCCAGGAGAGTGTCGAGGAGCTCCAGGAGCAGCTGCGCAAGAGCCTCGATCAAGCGCCGCGCTGGGAGCGCGAGCGGCAGGAGCGTCTGCGCCAGCTCAACAACGAGGTGGTAGAGGCGGCGATCCGGCCGCCCATCGACGAGCTCAAGAGTCACTACCAGGAGCACGCCAACGTCCTGGCCTACCTCGATGCTGTGCGCCAGGACGTGATCGAGAAACACGCCGACATCCTGCAGGCGCCGCCGCCGACGCCGGCCGGACCCCAGCGCATCGCCGATCTCGCCCTGCGGCGGTACCACGTCAACGTGCTGGTCGACAACTCCGGGACCCGCGGCGCGCCGGTCATCTACGAGAACAATCCGACCTACGCCAATCTGGTCGGGCGAGTCGAGCACGTCGCGCGCGAGGGCGTGCTCACCACCGACTTCACCTTGATCAAGGCCGGCGCGCTGCAGCGCGCCAACGGCGGCTACCTGATCCTGGACGCGCGGCGCATCCTGCAGCAGCCGTTCGCCTACGACGCCCTGAAGCGGGCTCTCCAGTCCGGCGAGGTGCGCATCGAGTCGCCGGCGGAGGCCTTGAGCTTGATCACCACCATCACGCTCGAGCCGGAGCCGGTGCCGCTCGACGTCAAAGTGGTCATCATCGGCGAGCCGCAGCTCTACTACCTGCTCACCCAGTACGACCCCGACTTCGAGAAGCTGTTCAAGATCCCCGCCGATCTCGACGCCGAGATCGATCGCGACGGCGCCGAGCCCCTCTACGCCCGCCTGGTGGCGACGCTGGTCAAGGAGCGCGCGCTGCGGCCGTTCGACCGCTCCGCCGTCGAGCGCGTGATCGAGGAGAGCGCGCGGATGGCGGGCGACGCCTCGAAGCTCTCATCGAAGGTCGAGGACATCGGCGATCTGGTGCGCGAGTCGGACTATTGGGCCGGCCAGGCGGAAGCTCCGGTGGTCGATCGCGAGCACGTCGAGCGAGCGGTCGAAGCACGGATCTTCCGGCTCGATCGCTTGCGCGAGCGGATGCAGGAGATGACGCTGCGCGACCTGATCTACATCGACACCGACGGCGCGCGCGTGGGTCAGGTCAACGGGCTCTCGGTGATCAGCCTCGGCAACTTCATGTTCGGACGCCCGACG
>DATAFT010000098.1:0-5017 GCA_036257295.1 Thermoanaerobaculia bacterium | reverse complement strand
GTTCGCGACCGAGCACGTGCCGCAGTGGAACACGATCTCGATCTCGGGGTACCACATTCGCGAAGCGGGCTCGACGGCGCTCCAGGAGCTCGCCTTCACGCTGCGCGATGGCATCGAGTACGTGCAGTGGGGGATCGACGCCGGTCTCGACGTCGACGCCTTCGCGCCGCGTCTGTCGTTCTTCTTCGACATCCACAACGACTTCTTCGAGGAGATCGCCAAGTTCCGCGCGGCGCGGCGGATCTGGGCTCAAGTGATGCGCGATCGCTTCGGCGCCAGGGACCCGCGCTCGTGGATGTGCCGTTTCCACAGCCAGACCGCGGGGGTGTCGCTCCAGGCGCAGCAGCCGATCAACAACGTGGTGCGCACCGCGATCCAGGCGCTGGCGGCGGTGCTGGGCGGAACCCAGTCGCTGCACACCAATGCCCTCGACGAGACCTACGCGCTGCCGACCGAGGAGAGCGCGCGCATCGCGTTGCGCACGCAACAGATCATCGCCCACGAGTCCGGGGTCATCAACACCATCGATCCGCTCGGCGGCAGCTACTTCGTCGAGGAGATGACGCAGCGCATGGTCGACGGCGCCTTCGAGTACTTCCGCCGCATCGACGAGCTGGGCGGCATGGTGGAGGCGATCGAGGTGGGCTTCCCGCAGCGCGAGATCGTCGAGGCCGCCTACGCGGCGCAGCGCGCCATCGACAGCCGCCAGAAGCTCATCGTCGGCGTCAACGCGTTCAAGGAGGGCGGCGGCGGCGACGACATCGACCTGCTCTACGTCTCCGACGAGACCGCGACGGAGCAGATCGAACGGCTGAATGCGGTGCGCGCCAGCCGTGACGGCGCGGCGGCGACGCGAGCGCTCGATGCCCTCAAGCGCGGCGCCGAAGGCAGCGCCAACACCATGCCGCTACTGATCGACTGCGTGAAGGCGTACTGCACGGTGGGCGAGATCAGCGACGCCCTGCGCGAGGTGTTCGGTACCTACGTGGAGCCGCCGGTCTTTTAGTGCGCCGTCCTCGGCGCCGATAGTATGCGGGCGGAGGGCGTGGTACGCACCACGCCCGGAGTTCGCGTCGGGGTATAGTCGAAAGCCCGGAGAAAAGAATGTCCGAGGCTCCGCATCGAGTGCTGATCGCGAAACCGGGCCTCGACGGTCACGATCGGGGGGCCAAGGTGGTGGCCCGTTCGCTGCGGGACGCCGGCTTCGAGGTGATCTACTCGGGGCTGCGCCAGACCCCTGAACAGATCGTCGCCGCGGCCGTCCAGGAGGACGTCGACGCGGTCGGACTGTCGATCCTGTCGGGTGCCCACAACAGCCTGCTGCCCGAGATCACCCGACTCCTCGCCGACGAAGGCGCTGCCGACGTCCTGGTGTTCGCCGGCGGCATCATTCCCGAGCGCGACATCGCGGGCCTCAAGGGCGCCGGCATCGACGAGATCTTCCTGCCGGGCACGACGACGCAGACGATCGTCGACTACCTGCGCGCCCGGTTGACCAAGTAACGATCGACCGTCACGGTTCCGGGTGGCGCCAACCCCTTCGGTATCAGGAGAGCAGGTGAGCGAGAGCATCCTGGTTGCCGACGACAGTCTGCTCGTGCGCGAGGCGATCCAGAACGCGTTGCGCCAGCGCGGCGCCAGCGTCGAGCTGGCCAGCGACGGCGCTCAGGCCCACTCGCGGCTGCGCGACCTGGCCCCGGACCTCTTGATCGCCGACGTGCACATGCCGGGCCTCGACGGCTACGCGTTGTGCCGCGAAGCGAAGACCGAACGGTCGGCAACGCGGGTCCTCCTACTGGTCGGCACCTTCGAGCCGTTCGATGGAAACGCGGCGTCCGCAGCCCTCGCCGACGGCGTTCTGCGCAAGCCGTTCGTGGCCGAGGAGCTGCTGCGCAAGGTCGAGGAGCTGCTCGGACCGGTTCGCCGGGCCCCGCCGGCCCCCGTCACCGCGGCACCGAGCGATTCGTCATTCGATACCGCCAGTGGCAGCGTGGCTTCGGCGCCACCCGAAGTAGAGGCGGCCGAAGCGGTCGACTCCGGCGAACGGCGCCTCGAGCTCACCGACGCCGAGGTCGATCGCGTCGCGCGCCGAGTCCTCGAGCTCGGCGGCGGAGCGGTGCTCGAGCGGGTGGCGCGGGAGATCCTCGAGGCGCGCTCGCGGCGCGGAGATCCGGAGCCCGATTGATCGGCCTCCTCGACCTCGCCCGAGCTCTGCGCCGCAACCCCGGCATCCAGGTCGAGAACGTCATCGTCGCAGAGCGGATCGACTCCACCAACACGCTCGCCCGGCGGCTGTTCGACAGCGCCTGGACCGGCCTGGGCGCGGGGCCGGAAGCGCTGGTGGTGGCGCTCGAGCAGACTGCCGGGCGCGGACGCCAGGGCAGAGCGTGGGTGAGTCGCCGCGGCCTCGGCATCTACGCCTCCCTGCTGCTCGCGATCGGCGAAGCCGAGCTCCAGACCTTGCCCCTGCTGGTCGGTGTCGGCCTGGGTCGGGGGCTCCGACGGCTGGGGTGCCCGGCGGGGTTGAAGTGGCCCAATGATATTCAGGTCGAGGGTCGCAAGCTGGGCGGCATCCTGATCGAGTCGATCTCGGGCGCGTCTCGCATCGCGGGGGCGATCGTGGGTTTCGGAGTGAACCACGGTCATCGCGCGAGCGAGCTGCCGACGCCGCTGGCGACCTCGCTTCGTCAGTGGGTCGATCCGCTCCCCCCTTTCGAGGAGGTGACGGCGGATCTCGCCGCATCGGTGCTGCGCGAGATCGAGCGCGCGGGTGACGCGGCCTATGCGCGCCGCGCCTACCAGGAGTTGACGGTGCATCACGCCGGCGACGTGGTGCGCTGCCGGATCGCGCACGAGGACCTGGAGGGGGTGTTTCTCGGCTTCGACGAGCGGGGATTCCTGCGGCTGGCGGTGGAAGGCCGCGAGCGGCGGGTAGCCAGCGGGGAGATCGTGGAATGAGCGCACGGAAGGCGAGCAAGGTGGGCAAAGCGGTCAAAGCGGGGAAGGCGGACGTGAAGTCGGGCAGCGGCGCCATGGAGCGACGCTCCGGTAGCGATCGGCGTCAGAGAAGCGATCGCAGAGCGGGCCGAGATCGACGCCAGGACGCCGGCCTGATTCTCGTCGTAGACGTCGGCAACACCACTTCGGTGTTCGGGCTCTTTCGCGGTGAGGAGCTGGTGCTCGACCTGCGCATCTCGAGTGAGGGACAGCGGACGGCCGACGAGTACGCAGCGCTTCTCCTTCCTCTCTTCCAGCACGGCGGGATCGACGCCGGCGAGGTCGAGTCGATGATGGTGTCGTCGGTGGTGCCGCCGGTGAATCGGCATCTCGAGCGGTTCGCCGCTCGCTACTTCGACACCCGCCCGATGTTCGTCGAGCCGGGCCTCGACGCGGGAATCGAGATCCACTACGACAACCCGCAGGAGGTGGGGGCCGACCGCGTCGTCAACGCGGTGGCGGCCAAGGCGCGCTGGGGCTTCCCCGTGATCGCGGTCGACTTCGGGACCGCCACCACCTTCGACGTGGTGGACCAGAGCGGCGCCTACGTCGGCGGCGTCATCTGCCCGGGCCTGGTGATCTCGGCCGAAGCGCTGTTCGCGCGCGCCTCGAGGCTGTGGAAAGTGGATGTGCGGCGTCCTAGCCGCGTCCTCGGCAAGAACACCGCGGAAGCCATCCAGGCCGGGCTCTACTACGGCTACATCGGGCTGGTCGACGGTATCCTCGAGCGGCTACTGCAAGAGCTGCCGACGCCGTGTGCGGTGATCGCCACCGGCGGCCAGGCCGAGTTGATCGCGTCGGGGTCGAAGTTCATCCGCGAGGTGGATCCGCACCTGACGCTGACCGGGCTGCGACTGATCTGCGAGCGCAACGCGGTCAAGGATCGCCCGCGCGCGCTCCGTGCCCCATGATCCCGGCGCCGAGGACGGCGCGGCTCCGCGAATGGTGTCTACCATTCGCTTCGCCTCCGATGATTTCGGCGCCGAGGACGGCGCGACGGTGACCGACGGCGCAGCGAGCGAGGAGCTCCACTACTTCCAGGTTCTCGAGGAGGCCTTCATCCGCCTGCGCGGAGCGCCGCTCCTGCTGTCGCCGGCGGACTGGAGGGTGGCGCAGCGATGGCGCGAGCTCGGGATCCCACTCGACTTCGCCGTTGCCGGCATGACCGAGGTGTTCGCGCGCCGGCGCGAGCGCGGGTCGGAGGATCGGGTGTCGAGCCTGCGCTACTGCGCTCGCGCGGTGGAGAGCGGCTGGCGCCGCGCCGAGGAGCTGGCGGGGCCGCCGCGACGCTCCGCCGGGCCCGCTCTCGACACTGGCGCTCGACTGCAGTCGCTGGCTCGCTCGATCCCGGCCGGGTTTCCGGACGCCGAGCGGATCGTGCGGAGCGTGCTCGCGCTCCGGGGTGACGCCGCCGCCGTCGAAGCGGCACTGGTCACGATCGACGAGACGATGCTGGAGCGCGCCGCCGCCCATCTCGGCTCCGAGGAGAAAGCGGAGCTCGACCGTTGGCTCGAGCGCCGACTCGACTCGTTGCGCGAGCGCTTCGATTCCGACGAGCTCGCCGGCGCCGCCGCTCGCTTGCGATCGCGCGAGCTGCGCCGGCGCGCGAAGCTCCCGCTCCTCTCCCTGTTCTCGCCACAGGCCGAGACCGGCGGCGAAACGACGAGCGACTGACGAGCGACGCGGCGCCGGAAGGTGCCAGGCGCGGCAGCGCATCGCCGTCCTTCTCGTCGTGCGCTGGCGAATTCCTCCCGCCGGACTGCCCGCAATCGCGTTTCTCGCCGGCGCCTTTTGCGCGCCCCGGCTCGCGATTCCTCCAGTCGCGGTGCTTCCCGTCCTGCTCGCGGTGCTCGGCGCGCTGCTGCGATCGTCGCCCGGGGTCGCGCTGTCAGCCGGGGCACTCGGTCTGCTGTGGGCCGAGTTGGCGTGGGTGGCGCCGATCCGAGCCAGCCCGGGCTGGGATCTCGAGCGGCCGGTCGACGCGCTGTTCGTTCCAGACGATGCCTGGGAAGCGAGAGAT
>DATAFT010000065.1:0-9544 GCA_036257295.1 Thermoanaerobaculia bacterium | reverse complement strand
CGGCGAGGCCACCCACGAGGAGATGTCGATCGCGTTCACCTCGTTCACCATCGACGACGAGGACTTGAAGCTCGAGCCGGTGCTGCCGACGGAGCTGATCACGAGGAACCAGGCCCAGGAGGCGGCGCGGCTGGCGGCCTCGGTCGAGGTGGCGACCAGTATCGAGGCTTCGGGCAGCGGGCTCTGATCCCCTCCCTATATAACGTTCCGGCGAAGGGCTAGGTCGGATGACGGCCTAGCCCTTCTCGTTCTGAGCCTCAGCGTCCTGAACATCCGGAAGAACGAGGGAACTGTCAATGCCGGTGCTCGCGCGTGGGAGCCGCCGTCGTCACACCCTCCGCCGCGAGAGGTAACCGACGGACACGATCACCAGCACGAGAGCCAGGATAGTAAGGAAGCGACCGGACAGCATGGGAATCTTCTGAGGCTCATCCGGTCTCGGCGTCGCCGTGATCGTATTCGTCGGCGTCAGCGTAGCGCTCGCGGTCCGAGTCGCTGTTGCGGTCGAAGTCGGAGTCGGCGTGATCGTCGCGGTCGTCGTCGGCGCGACCACCCCCGCCAGGAAGCGCTGCGCGAAGACCCCACTGCCCGCGCCGTCGTGAAGGCCCAGCCAGACGACGACGAAGTCGCCATCCGCATCGACAGCCACGGAGGGTTGGTCGGCCCAAGTCGAATTGTTCACGCGGAACTCGCCGGCCTGCGGGTCGCCGAGGCTCGAAAAGAACCGACCGAAGACCCCTAGAGCCGAGGGGCTCAGCGAGGCCCACGTGACGACGAAGTTGCCGGCAGCGTCGGTTGCGACCGAAGGCTTGGTCTGTTCATCCACCGTGTAGGCGTGAACCTGGAACTCGTTGGCGAGCGCGATGCCGGCGCTCGAGAAGCGCCGAGCGAAGACGTCACGAAAACGGACGGAGTACTCCTTGATCGACTCCCAGGCGACGACGAAATCTCCGTCCTCGTCTACTGCCACCGATCGCACCCCGCCCAAGGCGGGAAGGCGTTGATATCCCCTGGTGTGGGCATTGACCTGGAACTCGTCGGCAATCGCGGTGCCCGCGCTCGAGAAGCGTTTCGCGAACACACTGCTTCTCGAACCGTCCTGCCCGTAGCTCTCCCACACGATGACGAAGTTGCCAGCCGAGTCGGCCGCCACCGAGGGGTGTCCTTGGTCCCGGACCGTGCGGCTGTTGACTTGAAACTCGGGCGTGCGTGGGAGCCCCCTGCTCGAGTAGGCGCGCGAAGACACCCCTGTCCGACCCGTCTTGCATAGCGCCCACCAGAGATCCGCTCCTCCACACCACAACGTAGCCGTCGTCCACGAGCGCTGCCACAGCCGCCTCCGATTGCCAGTTGTAGGTGTAGGTGTTGACCTGGAAGTCATGGCCCAACGGAACACCAGCGCTCGAGAAGAGCCGGGCGAAGACTCCAGCGGCCGAGCCGTCCGTGCCATGCCAGGCGACCATGAAGCTTCCTCCCGCGGCGATCGCTACCGACGGGAGAACCTGGTTGCCGGGGGTGTGCGAGTTCACCTGGAACTCGCCTGCCAGAGGAGCGCCGTCACTCGAATGGCGGCGAGCGAAGACGCCGCGGAACACGCCGTCGTCCTGAGTGACGCTCTGCCACGCGCGCCTGCGCCATCGCAATCCGCCGGAAGTAACCTCAGCGCATACGCCAACGCATCTACGTGGCGAGCTGTCGTCACGCGCGTGCTAACATGACCGCATGCGTACGACGATCCAGCTCGCGGACGACGTCGCTGCCGCGGTCGACGAGTTTCGGCGCGAGTCGCGGCTCGGCGTGAGCGACGCGATCAATCAGCTCATTCGACGAGGGCTCTCGGCGCCGCGCAGGCGCGCTGTGTTCAAGCAGCGCACCGCCACCGTGGGGCTCCGGATCGCGATCGACGACGTCGGCGAGGCGCTCGAGCTCCTCGAAGGCAGCAACTCGCGCTGAGGCGATACCCGACACCCTCGCCGTCATCACCTCGAGGATGCCGTGCTGATCGACGCCAACCTGCTCCTCTACGCAGTTGACCAACGGAGCAGGCATCACGCTCGCGCGCGCGCGTGGCTGACCGAGGCGCTCAACGGTGATCGCCGCGTAGCCCTGCCGTGGCTCAGCCTGGCCGCGTTCGTGAGGATCATGACGAACCCGCGCGCGTCGGATCGCCCGCTCTCGGCGAAGGAAGCGTGGAGCCACGTCAGCGATTGGCTCGACTGCGACCTCACCTGGACACCGGGTCCGACTGATCGGCACGCCGCGGTCCTGGGCGACCTGATCGTCCGCTACGACCTGCGCGCGAACAAGGTCACCGACGCGCAGATCGCGGCGCTCGCCATCGAGCACGGGTTGACCGTGTGCTCCTCGGACACGGACTTCGCGCGGTTCGCCGAGATCGAGTGGGTCAACCCGCTGAGCTAGAGAGAGGCGCGCACACGGCGGCAGCCAACGCGCGCCGCCGGATTGACCCTCGGCTCCTCGTCTAAGATGGCGCCTCTCGGAGGGAGGTACCGATGGATCTGTCTCAGTACGCGCTCGAGGACAAGGTCGCGGTCATCACCGGCGGCAGCCGCGGCATCGGCAAGGCCACGTCGCTCGCCTTCGCTCGCGCCGGTGCGCACGTGGTCGTCACCAGCAGGAAGCTCGCGGACTGCGAGGAGGTGGCGAACGAGGTCCGCGGTCTCGGGCGCAAGGCGCTCGCGGTCTCCGCGCACGTAGGCCGCATGGAGCAGCTTCAGCCCGTGGTCGATCGCACCCTGGCCGAGTTCGGGCGCATCGACGTCCTGGTCAACAACGCCGGCACCAACTTCTTCGCCCCCGCCATCGAGATGGACGAGAAGGGCTGGGACTCGGTGATGAACACCAACCTCAAGGGCCTGTTCTTCCTGTCGCAGGCCGCGGCCCGCGCCATGAAGGAGCGCGGCGGCGGCTCGATCGTCAACGTGGCGTCGGTGAGTGGACTGCGCCCGCAGGTGCCCACGGCGCACTACTCGATCGCCAAGGCGGGGGTGATCATGGCCACCAAGGCGCTCGCCGTCGAGTGGGCGCCGTACGGCATCCGCGTCAACTGCGTGGCGCCCGGAGCGATCGACACCAGGCTCTACGACGCGATTTTCTCGCTGATGCCGCCGGATGAAGCCGAGCGCCGCAAGGCCGAGGTGGCGGGCCGCTTCCCGCTCAAGCGGGTGGGTGAGCCGCGCGAGATCGCGGACGCGATCCTCTTCTTCGCGTCGAAGGCAGGGAGCTACACCACGGGCCAGACGCTCACGGTCGACGGCGGGGCGCTGCTGGTCTGAGCAGCCGGGCAGCGGCGGGCGGTCTCCTCAACGCGGCGGACCTGCGCCGCCTGAGCGCCCTGCTGATCGGCGGCGCCGCCACCCTGGTGGTGCCCCGCAGCGCCGACGTCGCGATCACGCGGTCCTGGTTCCGTCTCTACCGAGCGCTCGCGGGCAAGACCATCGACCGGCTCGCCGCGCGCCTCGAGCGCCACCTCCCCTCGCCCTGGTCCGGCGAGCCCTACCGTGCGCTCGCGGAGCAGCACGTCGAGCGGCGCATCGAGGACATGTGGGGCCGCCTGCGCGGACTGCGGCGCGAGCGGTACGCGCCGCACATCGAGGTCGACGGCATCGAACACGTGCGCGCCGCGCTCGCGCGCGGGCGCGGCGTGGTGGTGTGGTGCATGCGCGTCGGCAGCGCGACCGTGATCAAGCGGGGCTTTCGCGAGCAGGGCTTGCCGCTCACGCACCTGAGCCGCGTCGAACACGGCTCGCCCACCACCACCAAGCTCGGCATCGCCGTGGTCGCGCCGCTCTTCCGTCGGGTCGAGGACGCGGCGCTGGCGGAGCGGGTGCAGATCCCGCTCGGCGAGTCGCTGGCCTACCTGCACACTCTCGCCGAGCGGCTCGCCGCCAACGCCTGCGTCTCGATCTTCGGCGAGCATCCGGGCCGTCAGGCGGTCGAGGTCGAGGTCCTGGGGCTCCGACGGCGGCTCGCGCTCGGGGCCCCGTCGATCGCCTGGCGCGCGCAGGCCGGCCTGGTCACGGCGTACGCTCTGCGAGAATCGCCCTTTCACCATCGCGTCGTCATCGAGGAGGAGCTGCCCATCGACCGCGGGATGCCGCGCCGGGACTTCGCCGAGCTTGCGGTGCGGCAGTTCGCGAGCCGACTCGAGGCCTGTATCGTGCGCCACCCTGCCGAGTGGCACGGCTGGTTCTTTCTGTCGTGACCGACCATGGCCGCGCTCGATCCGACTCCTGGTACCTCGATCCCGTGGTGGCGAGGCAGAAGGCGGACGCCTTCCTCGGTCTGGTCGAGCGCTGGCGCGATCCGGCCGCCGGCGGGCTCACCCTCAAGACCGACCTCTTCGAGGAGGCCAACGGCGAGGACGCGCTGGCGCCGCGGCTCGAGCGCCGACAAACACTGCTCGGTCTGGATCTCGACCTGCGCACGGCGCGACGCGCGCGGCTACGCTACGACGACGCCCGCCTCAAGATCGTGGTGGCCGACCTCAGGAGCCTGGGCTTCCGCGACGGCACGCTCGACCTGGTGGTGTCGCCGTCGACGCTCGACCACTTCGCGACGCGCCGAGAGATCGAGACGGCGCTGCTCGAGATCCGCCGGGTGCTGCGCCCGGGCGGTACCGCGATCGTCATTCTCGACAACCCGCTCAACCCGCTCTACCACGCGCTGCGGCTCACGGCACCGATGCTCGCTCCGTTCACGCTCGGCCGCACGCTCGGGCGCCGCCGGCTGTGCGAGACGCTCGAACGCATGGGATTCCGCGTGCTCGGCCACGACTACGCGATCCACAACCCGCGCGGCCTGCTCACGCTGGTGAACCTGCTGCTGCGCAAGGCGCTCGGCCGTCGTGCCGAGGGGCCGGTGAGCGCTCTGGTGCGTTTGTTCGCCCTGCTCGACCGCTTGCCGACGCGCGCTCTCACCGCCTGCTTCGTCGCGGTGGGTGCGCGCCGTGAGGTCGAGGTCGAGGCGATCGAGGCCGACCTGGCGCCGGTGTCGTCGACGTGAAAGGCGTTTCGCCCACGCTGCTGCCCGAGTTCCTGGTGTCGTTGGAGCGCCCCTTCCACTCGCGCCGCGCCATCGAGCACTACCAGGAGGCGGCGCTGCGGCGCCTGGTCGAGCACGCGTTCGAGCACGTGCCGTTCTACCGGCGCCACTTCGATCGTCACGGCCTGCGACCGGCGGACGTGCGCCGCCTCGCGGATCTGCATCGTCTGCCGCCGGTGTCGCGCCGAGAGCTCCAGCACGCCGCGGTCGCGGATCGGACGGCGAGCGGCGTCGACCTCGAGCGCTGCCACTCCTACGAAACCTCGGGCTCCTCGGGCGAGCCGCTGCGGATCGTGCGCACGCCGCACGAAGACGCCAGGCTGTTCGGCCGGCGCCTGCGCGCGCAGGTCTTCTCGGGCCTGCGGCCGTGGGATCTGCGGGTGAACATCGGCTCGCCGCGCCGGCTCTTCCGCTGGCACCGGCTCGGAGCGTTCCGCATCCGCACGGTCGTCAATCGCCAGCCCCACGAGGGGATCCTCGACCAACTGGCCGCGCTCGAACCCGACATCTGGATCGTGTCGCCGGAAACGTTGGAGCTGTTGATCGAGCAGTCGGCCGACGGTCGATCGCGACCGACGCCCCGTCAGATCTTCACCGGCGCAAACCAGCTTCTGCCCAGCGTTCGCCGCCGCGGTGAGGGGATCTTCGCCGCCCCGGTCACCGACTTCTACGG
Organism: Thermoanaerobaculia bacterium; assembly: GCA_036257295.1. Lineage (GTDB taxonomy): Bacteria > Acidobacteriota > Thermoanaerobaculia > Multivoradales > Multivoraceae > DATAFT01. The sequence goes on along the minus strand of DATAFT010000065.1, from coordinate 3,807 downwards.
CACCACCGAGTGCAACCTGGTGGCATGGGAGTGCCGTCATTGCGGCCTCTACCACACCAGCGACGACAGCGTAATCGTCGAGCTGGTGCGCGAGGACGGCCGCGACGCGGCGCCGGGCGAAGACGGGGAGGTGGTTTTAACCACGCTCCACTCGTTCGCCATGCCGTTTCTTCGATTCCGCCTCGGCGATCTGGCGCGACGACCGCGAGAGACGCGCCGCTGCGCCATTCATTTCGCAGCCCTCGAACGCATCGAGGGCAGGGTCACCGACTACATCCGCACGCCGGGAGGCCAGCGCGTCGGTCCGTTCAGGATCATGGACGCGCTCGACGAGCTGCCAGGGGTCCGGCGGTGGCAGATGGTGCAGCGAGCCTTGAATCGCGTGGAGGTCCAGTTCGAGCCACGGCCCCAGGCCGACGAAGGCGGTGTCGCGCGAGCCATCGTCGAGCGCTGCGCCGAGCTCTTTCCACCCGAGGTCGAGATCGAGCCCCGGGCCATCCGATTCGACGACGACGGGGCGGCGGGCGGAGCCAAGCTGCGCTTCGTTCGCGCCATGGAGTCGACCTAGGGGCGCAGTGCTGTTAGCTGTAAACATTCCGAGCGCTTGATTTCAGAGGAGACGCAGCAATGGACAGATTCACCGGCGGCTGCCTGTGCGGCAACGTCCGAATTGCGGCGTCGGGACTCCCATACCGGGTCGGCCTTTGTCACTGCCTCGACTGCCGCAAGCATCATGGGGCCCTTTTTCACGCTTCCGCCGTGTTCCCTCGGGATGCTGTGACGATCGATGGCGAAACACGCGACTACGCCGGGCGGTTTTTCTGTCCCCGCTGCGGCTCATCCGTTTTCGGACGAAGCGCAGACGAAATCGAAGTGAACCTAGGATCCCTGGATGCCCCCGACCAGCTGATGCCAACCTACGAAAGCTGGATTGTCCGTCGCGAGTCCTGGTTGCCGCCGTTTCCGCTCACGAGACGATACGACCGCGATCGCGACGCCACGGGTCGCTTCGAGGAGTAGGTCGCACGAACGGTGCGAAGGCGCCGTCAACGAAAGAACTCGTTCCACCACGCCTGCAGGTAGAGCAGGCACAACGGCCGGCGCAGGTGACGGTCGCGCCGCTGGTCGTCGAGCCAGGCGTCGAGCAGCGGCTCGAGCGCCGCGCGCCGGAACGGCTCGCCGTCGGGCGCGTCGAGCAGCAGCTCCCGCACCCAGCCGCGCAGCGGGCCCCCGAGGTGGAGGTTCATCGGAGTCTGCAGACCGAACTTGCGCCGCCGCGCGATCTCGGGCGGCACCGGCTGACGGCCTCCCGCGCCGCGGGCCGTGGGATCGGCCAGCAGCTTGAGGATGAACTTCTCCTGACCGTCCCGCAACTTGAACCGTGACGACAGACGGCGCGCGAAGTCGACGATCCGGGCGTCGAGAAACGGCATGCGCACTTCGAGCGCGTGGGCCATCTGCACCCGGTCGTTGACCATCAGCAACCCATCGGGCAGCCGTCGCGTGACCTCGAGCGCCAGCTTGCGCTCGAGCCCGTCGCGGCATGACGCTTCGGTGCGCGAGTCGAGCCGCAGCGGCGCAAGGTCGGCGTCGCGAGGACGATCCCAGGCGAGGATCCGTTGCTGCTCGATGCCGGTCAGGAGCCGGTACTGCTCGCGATCGGCGGCGCCGTCATCCTCGGCGGCGAGCATGCGCAGGAAGCGTCCCCACTGGATTTGCGTCACCCGCTGCGCCGGCGCCCGCAACAGGGCTCTCGGCACCAAGCGGCGCAGCGTCCAGCGCCACTCGCCGCCGAACCAGGGATAGCCGGCGAAGAGCTCGTCGGAGCCTTCACCGCCGATGACAGCCTTGACCGAGGCGGAGGTTTCCTGAGCGAGACGATACTGGAGCATCGCGGGAGCGGCCACGCACGGCGTGTCGAGATTGCGCACGACCGCGGGCAGGAGCTCCGGAATGTCGGCGCCGCGAAACTCGATCTCGTGATGCTCGGCTCCGAGCGCTCGCGCCAGCGCTCGCGCCGGCGGACCTTCGTCGAAGGCGGGGCTCTCCGGCTGGACGACGGTGAAGAGCGGCGGGGAGCGCCCGAGGACGCTCGCCGCGTGCAGCGCCACCAACGTCGAATCCAGGCCGCCGCTCGCCAGCACGCCGACGGGCACGTCGGCGGCGAGGTGGTCGCGAACCGCGGCGTGGAGCAGCGAATCGAGCTCGTCGGCGAGCTCGCGATCACCGGCGTCGAGTCTCGGCTCTTCGTACTCGAAGAGCCAGTAGGTCCGCGACTCGACCTTGCCGCCGGCGACCACGCACAGCTCGCCCGGACGCACCTTGGAGACGCCTGCGAAGCACGTGCGCGGCGACGGCACATAGCCGCAGGAGAGAAAGGTGTCGATCCCAGCGTAATCGGGGGCTGGCGCCACCAGGCCGGACGCGAACAGCGGCTTGATCTCCGAGCCGAAGACGACGCCACCCGGCGACGCCGCGTAGTAGAGCGGCTTCATCCCGATGCGATCGCGCGCCAGGACGACGCGACGGCGGCGCCGGTCGAGCACGGCGATCCCGAACATGCCGCGCAGCGGATCGACGAAGTCGAGGCCGTGCTCTTCGTAGAGGTGAACGATCACCTCGGTGTCGCACGCGCTCTTGAACCGATGACCGCGCGCGATGAGCTCGGCGCGCAGCTCGCGATGGTTGTAGATCTCGCCGTTGGAGACCACGGCGACGGTGCCGTCCTCGTTCTCCATCGGCTGGCGGCCGCGCGCCGGGTCCGAGATCGCGAGACGGCAGCAGGCGATGCCGCTGCCCCAGGCGTTGTCGACGATGGCGCCGAAGTCGTCGGGGCCGCGATGGTGGAGCGTCCGCCCCATCCGCTCGACCAGCGAAGAGAGCTCCTCCCCCGCCATCGGGGCGCCGACTACGCCGGAGATGCCGCACATGACCCGGCCGCGAGCTTAGCGCCGTCTTCGGCGCCAGAGTCATCGGCGACCGTCCGCCGGCGCCGCCAATCATGTAGCCTTGACGTTCACCCATTCCGGGAGGGACTCGATGAAGACGATGAAGCTCGACAGCGGACTCCCCACCGATCTCACCCAGGTCGGCGCTCGCGCCCGCAAGCTCGAAGAAGCCGGCTACGACGGCGCGCTCACGGCCGAGACCGGGCACGACCCGTTCCTGCCGCTGGTGATCGCGGCCGAGCACACCGAGCGCATCCAGCTCGGCACCGCGATCGCGGTGGCGTTCGCGCGCAACCCGATGCTGCTCGCCAACCTCGGGCACGATCTCAACTCGTTCTCCAAGGGCCGCTTCGTGCTGGGCCTGGGCTCGCAGATCCGCGCCCACATCACCAAGCGCTTCAGCATGCCGTGGTCGCACCCGGCGCCGCGCATGCGCGAGATGATCCTCGCCACCCGCGCCATCTGGGACTGCTGGTACCACAAGAAGCCGCTCGACTTCCGCGGCGAGTTCTACCAGCACACGTTGATGACGCCGTTCTTCACGCCGACCAACACGCTCGAGTACGGCCCGCCCAAGGTGTTCCTCGCCGCGGTGGGGCCGCTGATGACCGAGGTCGCGGGTGAGACCTGCGACGGCATCATCTGCCACTCGTTCACCACCGAGAAGTACGTGCGCGAGGTGACGATGCCGGCGATCGAGCGCGGCTTGAAGAAGGCAGGCCGCACGCGCGCCGACTTCGAGATCAAGCTCCCGGTCTTCGTCATCAGCGGCGACACCGAGGAGCAGATGAAGAAGTCACGCCAGAAGGTGAAGGAGCAGGTGGCGTTCTACGGCTCCACCCCGGCGTACAAGGGCGTC
>DATAFT010000062.1:0-3794 GCA_036257295.1 Thermoanaerobaculia bacterium | reverse complement strand
CCGGTCTCGCCCAGGATCAGCACGCTGGTGTTGCTCTTGGAGACGGTGTAGATCTGGTCGTAGACGTGGCGCATCTCGTGCGAGCGCCCGATGATGTTCGCCGGCTGGAATCGATCGCGCAGCTCCGAGAGCAGCCGCTCGTTCTCCTCGTGCAGGCGCTCGCGCTCCTCCTCGGCCAGTCGCCTCACCTTGACCGACTGCGCGATCATCGACGCCACGATGGTCAGGAACCGCACGTCGTCGTCGAGGTCGAGGTCGGCGTGGTACTCGCGATCGACCGAGAGCGCGCCGAAGGTCTCGCGACCGACCTTGACCGGAACGCAGATGAAGGACACGTCGGGACTCTTGCCGCGGCGGGTGCGGTCGAGGAAGATCGGCGACTCGCTGGTGCGCGGGATGACCGCCGGCTCGCCGCTCTCGACCACCTTGCCGGTGACGCCCTCGCCCAACTTGTAGCGTCCTGCCTCCACCTGCTTCTGCGACATGCCGTGGGCGAGGTCGATCAGGATGTCGCCGGTCTTGCGGTTGAGGAGCGTCACGGTGCCGTGCCGCAGCTCCATGTGCTCGGCCAAAGCCTCGAGCACCGGCTGGATCACCTGGGCGACGTCGGGGTGCTGGTCGAGAATGCCGCTCAACCGGTAGAGAAGCTTGAGCTCCTTGACCTCGCGGCTTTCGCCGTTGCGAGGCCGCGATTCTGTTGCCCCCAGTTCTGTCGAGAGAGCGGCTAGGTCTGACATTTTTGTCCCTCCGGCGCGCGTACAGTACATGATCGTGGCATCAAGGGGAAATAGGGACGAATTCGGGGCCGGCAGCGGCGCCGGCTTGACACCCGGCGCAACGGCGCTTAGATTCGCCCGCGATGATCATTCACGGGTCCGGAACCAAGCGAGGCGTAAAGCGCGGCGGCCGAGCCGCCTCTGGATGACCCGTCCTACCTAGCGGACCGCTACGAAGACCGGCCATCCAGGGGATGAGCCGGTCTTTTTCGTTCAAGGGCAGGCACGATCAGGAGCAGGAAGCATGAGTCTCGACCAGTACGCGATCATCGAATCCACCCTGCGCGAGGGCGAGCAGTTCGCGAACGCGTTCTTCTCGACCGAACAGAAGGTCACCATCGCCGAGATGCTCGACGAGCTCGGCGTCGAGTACCTCGAGGTGACCTCGCCGGCGGCGAGCCCCGGCAGCCGCCGCGACTGCGAGACCATCGCCAAGCTGCCGCTCGACGCCAAGATCCTCACCCACACCCGCTGCGCGATGGAAGATGCGCGGATCGCGGTCGAGACCGGCGTCGACGGCATCGACGTGCTGTTCGGCACCTCGAGCCTTCTGCGCGAGTTCTCGCACGGCAAGGAGATCCCCGAGATCATCGAGTCGGCGATCGAGGTCATCGAGTACATCAAGAGCCAGAAGCTGGAGGTCCGCTTCTCGAGCGAGGACTCGTTCCGCAGCAACCTGGTCGACCTGCTCACGGTCTACCACGCGGTCGACCGCATCGGCGTCAACCGCGTCGGTATCGCCGACACCGTGGGCGTCGCCGACCCGCGCCAGGTGTTCGACCTGGTCCGCACGCTGCGGCGCGTCGTCCACTGCGACATCGAGTTCCACGGCCACAACGACACCGGCTGCGCGGTGGCCAACGCCTTCTGCGCGCTCGAGGCCGGCGCCACCCACGTCGATGTCTCGGTGCTCGGCATCGGCGAGCGCAACGGCATCACGCCGCTCGGGGGTTTCCTGGCGCGCATGTACGCGCACAACCCGGAGAAGGTGAAAGCCAAGTACGAGCTGCCGCTGCTGCGCGAGATCGAGAACTACGTGGCGGCGCGCGTGCGCGTCGACGTGCCGTTCAACAACTACATCACCGGCTACGCCGCGTTCATGCACAAAGCCGGCATCCACGCCAAGGCCATGCTCAACAACCCTTCGACCTACGAGATCCTCGATCCCGCCGACTTCGGGCTCGGCCGCTACATCCACGTGGCGCACCGCCTGACCGGTTGGAACGCGATCAAGGACCGCGCCGAGCAGCTCCAGCTCGAGCTCTCCGACGAGGTGATCAAAGAGATCACCGCGCGCATCAAGGCGCTCGGCGACGAGCGCGAGCTCACGCTCGACGACGTCGACCATCTGCTGCGCAAGCACCACTCCGCGGCGATGAAGACGGTGGCCGCGGAAGAGGTCGGATAGGAGCCGGCAAGCGATGTCCGGACATACCCCCCGGACCTTCGCGCAGAAGGCGCTCGCTCGCGCGGCCGGCCTCGCGAGCGTGGAGGTGGGCCAGGTGGTCGACGCCCGCCCCGACCTCGCGCTCTCGCACGACAACACCGCGGCCATCCGCCAGATCTGGCTGCGCTTCGGGCGCGAGCGCGTGGCGATTCCCGAGCGCATGGCGATCACGCTCGATCACGCGGTGCCGGCGCCGACGCCGCGCCACGCGCAGAACCACGCCGAGGTCCGCCGCTTCGTCGCCGAGCAGGGTGTCGCTCACTTCTTCGAGGTCGGGCGCGGCATCTGTCATCAGGTGTTCTCGGAGGAGGCGCTGCTCGAACCGGGGCAGCTCATCCTCGGCTCGGACAGCCACACGCCGCACTTCGGCTGGATGGGCGCTTTCGGCGCCGGCGTCGGCAGAAGCGAGATGGCGGTGATCTGGGCCACCGGCGAGCTCTGGCTGCGGGTGCCGGAGTCGCTGCGCATCGAGCTCCACGGCACGCCGCCGCCCTGGGTTAGCGCGAAGGATGCGGCGCTGCACATCATCGGCGCGCTGGGCGAGGACGGCGGGCTCTACGCCTCGGTGGAGGTCGTGGGCGAGGCGGTGCGCGCCTTCTCGCTCGAGAGTCGGATGGCGCTCGCCAACATGATGGCGGAGATGGGCGCCAAGACCTCGTATCTGGAGCCAGACGACGTGGTGTTCCGCTTCCTCGCCGAGCGGCGACTACGACGGCTGAGCGATCCTGACGCTGCGGACGGCGCCACCGCGCCGCCGGAAGCGGCGATCGACGACGAGATCGCGCGGCTCCGGGCTGGGGCTTTCTACCCCGATCCGGACGCGCGCTATTCCGGCGTGCACCGTTTCGACCTGTCGCGGATCCCGATCACGGTCGCGCGCCCTCACCGCGTCGACCGTACGATCGGCCTCGAGCAGCTCGGCGCGATCCACGTCGATCAGGCGTTCATCGGCACCTGCACCAACGGGCGCCTCGAGGACCTCGAGATCGCGCATCGGATCCTCAAGGGCCGTCACGTCGCCGCCGGGACGCGATTGCTGATCGTGCCGGCATCGAGCGAGGTGCTCACGACGGCGCTTCAGCGCGGCTGGGTCGAGGACCTGGTCCAGGCCGGCGCCCACTTCGGCACCCCCGGCTGCGGCCCCTGCATGGGCAACCACCAAGGGGTGCTGGCGCCGGGCGAGGTCTGCATCTCGAGCGCCAACCGCAACTTCAAGGGCCGGATGGCGGAGCCGGACGCCGAGATCTACCTGGCATCGCCGGCGGTGGTGGCCGCCAGCGCGATCCTTGGCCGCATCGCCTCGCCGGCCGAGGTGATGGACGAATGAGCGAGCGCCCGGCGTCGACCACCGCACCCCATCTCCTGCGCGGGCGCGTCTGGAAGTACGGCGACTCGGTGAACACCGACGTCATCTTCCCGGGCAAGTACACCTACACGCTGCGCACGCTCGAGGAGATCAAACCGCACGCGCTCGAGGACCTCGATCCCGAGTTCGCGCGCAACGTGCGCGCCGGCGACATCATCGTCGCCGGGCGCAACTGGGGCTGCGGCTCGAGCCGCGAGCAGGCGGC
>DATAFT010000022.1:0-3030 GCA_036257295.1 Thermoanaerobaculia bacterium | reverse complement strand
CGGAGCTGACCGGTGACCTCTTCAGCACCCGCCTGCCCGAGATCATGCGCGCGCTCCTCACCGACGCCTCACCGCGGGCGCAGGTCCGAGCGGTGGTCACCTATCACTTCAACATCGAGGGGATCGGCGCCGAGTCGGCGTATCCGATCTACTACGAGGTCTTCAACAAGACCGGCCTCTTCCCGGCGATGCGAGAGGGCATCACCCTCATCCGACGCGACGAGGCGCGTCACATCGCCTTCGGTACCTATCTCCTGAATCGTCTGATCAATGAGACGGAGGAGGCCGCCGACGCGTTCGAGGCCGAGCTCGCGGCGCTCGAGCCGTACGTCGACGCGGGCGCCAGCCAGACCTTCGCTCCCTTCGCCGGTAAACCGGCACCGTTCGGTCTGGATCAGGCGAAGTTCAGCGCTCTCTATCGCGAGAACTTCGAGTTGATGAAGCGGGCGGTCTACGAGCGCCAGCTCCCCGCCGCGGTCTGAGTTCGATGACAGGTTGCTGACTTCGAGTTCGTAACCTGTCACCAGATTGGCCTCGGCTTTCCGATGCGCGATCACAACTTGGAGATCAGCTCCGGCCCGGGCGGCTCGAGCTTGACCTTCGCTCCGGTATGGAACGCCGCGGTCGCGTTCGTCGATCGTCACGTCGTCGAAGGCCGCGGCGATCGCGTGGTGGTTCGCGACGCCGGTGGCGGCGCCCTGACCTTCGGCGAGCTCGCGCGCGAAAGCGATCGGTGGGGTCGCGCGCTGCTCGAGCTCGGCCTGCGGCCCGGCGATCGCCAGCTCATGATCGTCCTCGACTGCCTGGAGTTCTTCTATCTGTTCTGGGGCGCGATCAAGGCCGGCATCGTGCCGGTTCCGCTCAACACGCTGCTGCGCGCCAAGGACTATCAGTACATGCTCGAGGACTCCGGGGCCTCGGCTCTGGTGTACTCGCCGGAGCTGGCGAGCGAAGTCGAGCCTGCGCTCGCGGCTTCGTCGGCTCGCCCTGCGGTCACACTGCAGGTGCCGGCGACACGCGATCTCGGATCGCGAGCGGCCGCGCCGCTCGAGCCGCACCGCTCAGCTCCCACCGACGACTGCTTCTGGCTCTACTCGTCGGGCTCGACCGGTTTTCCCAAGGGCGCCGTTCACGCTCACCGCGACCTCGCGGTCGTGAGCCAGCGTTGGGGCGTCGAGACGCTCGGCCTCGACGCCGGCGACGTCTGCTATTCCGCGGCCAAGCTCTTCTTCGCCTACGGTCTCGGCAACTCGCTGGTGTGTCCGCTGTGGGTGGGCGCCTCGTCGGTCCTCTCTCCGGTGCGGCCGACGCCCGACCTCACGTTCGAGCTCATCGAGCGCTTCCGGCCCACGTTCTTCTTCGGCGTGCCGACGCTCTACGCTGGCCAGCTCGCCGCGCTCGAACGATCGAAGCCCGACCTCGGGTCGCTGCGTTACTGCGTCTCCGCTGGAGAAGCGCTACCCATCGCTCTCTTCGAGCGTTGGCGCGAGCGCACCGGTCTCCTCATCCTCGACGGCATCGGCTCGACCGAGGCGCTGCACATCTTCATCGCCAACACGCCGCGCGAGTGGAAGCCGGGGACGAGCGGCCGGCCGATCGCCGGCTACGAAGCACGCATCGTCGACAACGCCGGACGCGTGGTCGAGCGGGGCGCCTCGGGAACGCTCCAGATCCGCGGCGAATCGACCGCGAAGTACTACTGGAACAAGCCGGAGAAGACGCGCGACACCATGCTGCCGGGTGGCTGGCTCTCGACCGGCGACACCTATCGGCAGGATGACCAGGGCTTCTTCGTCTACGAGGGCCGCGCCGACGACATGATGAAGGTGGGCGGGATCTGGACCTCACCGGTCGAGATCGAAGCGCGACTGATCGAGCATCCCGCCGTGCTCGAGGCCGCGGTCGTTGGCCGCGCCGACGAGCACGAGCTGGTGAAGCCCGAAGCTTGGATCGTGCTCAAGGACGCCGCCGCGCGCGCCGACGAGACGCGGCGCGCGGAGCTCGAGGGCGAGCTGCTGGCGCACGTCAAGGCGGGCCTCGCCCCCTACAAGTACCCGCGCTGGTGGCAGTTCGTCGACGAGCTGCCGAAGACCGCGACCGGGAAGATCCAACGCTACAAGCTGCGCCAGGGAACGGTTGCGGATACCGCGGAGCGTGGAGGACCCCGCCCATGACACCACTGAGGCTGGTTTCTGTTGGCTCGTCCATGCTGGTCGCGATCCTGCTCTACGGGGCGCGCGTCGCGACCGTAGCGGCGGCGCCGGAATCGGCCGAGCAGCATGCCGCCGCCTTCTACTTCCCACCGACAGATGGAGCTTGGGAGACGGTCGAGCCAGCCGCGTCCGGCTGGGACGCGAAGGCGCTCGACGCCGCGCTCACCTATGCCGGCGAGCAGCGCTCGAGCGGCGTCGTGGTGCTGCATCGAGGCCGCATCCTTGCCGAACGCTACTGGGAGCTGCCTCCCGATCCCAACGACCCGAACGACCGCGTCCACCGGATGACCACCGGCAAGACCGCTGACGGCCACGCGATCGAGGACGTGGCGTCGATGCAAAAGAGCGTCATGTCGGTTCTCGCCGGCATCGCGCGCGGCAAGGGGCTGCTCGACTTCGAGGCACCCGTCTCGAAGTACCTCGGCACCGGCTGGTCGAAGGCGACGCCGGAACAGGAAGCCGCGATCACGGTTCGTCACGTGCTGGGGATGACCAGCGGTCTCAAGCTCGACGGCAGCTACGAGGCGCCGCCGGGCACCAAGTGGCTCTACAACACGCCGATCTACGCCAAGAGCGTCCAGATCGTGGAGAAGGCGAGCGGCCTGCCCGTCGCGGAGTACACCAAGCGCTGGCTCACCGATCGCATCGGGATGCGCGACAGCAAGTGGACGCCGCGGACGTGGGTCGACGAGCCCGCCGCCGTAGCGGCCGGCTCCCGCATAGGCAACACCATCGGCTTCTCGACCAGCGCCCGCGATGCGGCGCGCTTCGGGCTCATGATCCTCGCCGGCGGCTGTTGGAAGAACGAGGACGTGCT
>DATAFT010000001.1:0-2523 GCA_036257295.1 Thermoanaerobaculia bacterium | reverse complement strand
GGCGCGATGCAGCGCATCGACTCGTCGAAGACGTCGCCACCGACCGGATCGAACACGACGTCGGCGCCGCGGCCACCGGTCGCCTCGCGCACGCGATCGCGGAATCCTCCGGCGGCGGGGTCGATGGTGAGATCGGCGCCGAGCTTCTCGCACACAGCGCGCTTCTCCTCGGTCGACGCCACCGCGATCACGCGCGCGCCGAGCAACTTGCCGACGTCGACGGTGGCGAGTCCGACGCCGCCGCCGGCGCCGTGCACCAGCAGCGTCTCGCCGGCGCGCAGCCGCCCGCGCTGCAGGCCGTAGTAGGCGGTGTGGTAGTTGCCGCGAAACGCCGCCGCGGCCTCGAAGCCCACCGACGCCGGCAGCTTCATCACCTGCCGCTCGGGCATCACCGCCTGCTCCGTCCAGCCAGCGCTCGCGAACACGCGGTCTCCCGGGCGGACCGACTCGACCCCGGCGCCCGTCTCCATCACCACGCCGGCGGCCTCACCGCCCGGGATGAACGGGAGCTCGCTCTTGTCCTGGTACTGACCGGCGACGCGCAGCAGCTCGACGAAACTCACTCCGCGCGCTTCGATCTTCACCTTGACCTCGCCCGCGCCGGGTGGCGGCGGCGAAGGAACGTCGCGCACCACCAGGACGTCGGGATCGCCGAGCCGCTCGCATACCACTGCCTTCATGTCGAGGCCTCCGTCAAAGTCGCCGTTCGCAGTCGTTCTTCGGCGGGCCCGACCAGGCGTCGCGCCCGCAGCAGGAGCACGACGGCTACCAGCAGGACCGAGGTGGAGAGGAACATCGCGTTGCCGAGCGCGCGCGCCGGCGCCTGACCGCTCTGCGCGAGCACGTCGCTCAGCCTGCCGATGACGAAGGGGCCGAGCGCGAAGCCGACGAACGCGGTCATCAGCAGGTAGATCGCCGACGCCGTCGATCGCATCCGAGCGGGAACCAGCTCGTTGATGGAGGTGGCGCCGGCGCCGATCCACAGCGAGACGCTCGCCACCAGCAGCAGGAAGAACACGAACGCGCCGCCGAGGCTTCGCGCCCGCACCAGCAAGTAGTAGAGCGGAACGCTGGTCGCCGCCGACAGCAGACCGACCTCGATGCGGCCGCTCGGCCGGCGCGTCTTGAGCCGATCGGAGAGCACGCCGCCGCCGGTGGCGCCCGTCCAGCCGCCGACGATGGCGCCGACGCCGATCAGCGCGCCGACGCGCGTCGACGTCGACTCGAAGGAGCGCAGGAGAAGCGGCGCGGTCCAGAACGCGAGCCCGGAGCTCACGAACGACATGGTGCCGAACCCGAGCGCAGTGGTGCGAAACGGTGCGTTGCCGAGGATGCTGTCGAAGGTGGAGCGATCTCGCAGCCGAAGGTCCTGCGCCCACGAGCCCGCGGCGTAAAGCCCGGCCGCGAGAGCCGTCCACTGCGCGGCCTCGCCGAACGCCGTGCTCGCCGACAGGGCCGCGAGAGCGAGGACGGCGGCTCCGGCGAGGTTGAGCAGTAGTCCACGCGCTCCCGCGCCCGCGCGCGCCAGAGCGATCAGCGTGAAGGGGGGAACGATCGCCATCAGCTCGCGCAGCGGCTGCGGCCGCGAAGCGGGGATTCCGTCTACACCGGCGCCCTCGCGCCGCGGCTCCTCGATCGTCCACATCCAGAAGGCGAGTGCCAAGCCGGGCAGGCCGACCGCGAAGAGCGCGACCTGCCAGGCGTGAAGATGGAGCGGCGCCATCGCCGCGTCGGGATAGATGCGGTTCCACCGATCGACGATCACACCGCCGACCAGGAAGCTGACGCCCGCGCCGAGAAACCCGCCGCCATGATAGAGCGACAGCGCGGTGGCGCGCAGGCGTTTCGGAAAGACGTCGAACAGCATCGAGTGCGCCGCGGGCGACAGGCTCGATTCGCCGATGCCGACGCCGACGCGATAGGTCGCGAGTGCCGCGAAGCTGCGCGCGGTGCCGCTCAGCGCGGTCATCAGGCTCCAGCCGAAGAGCCCGATCGCGATCACGTTCTTGCGCACCCAGCCGTCCGCCAACCGGCCGAACGGGATGCCGAACACGACGTAGAAGACCGAGAACGTGGTGCCGTAGAGAAAGCCGATGCGCGCGTCGCTCAGGCCGAGGTCGCTCTTGATGTCCTCGGCCACGATGGACAGGATGTTGCGGTCGATGTCGTTGAACAGATGACAAAGGATCAGCAGGGACAGGGTGTACCAAGGCGATCGCTCGGCGTTCATTGGCAGAGTCGGCGGCCAACCGTAAAACCGCGGTGGACCGCTGTCAATCCGACGTCTGGAGCGAACGCGCGACCAGACCTCGCCGCTCGCAGGCCGCGATCAGCTCCGGCTCGTTCGAGCCCTCGCGCAGCAGCCGCTCGACGACGGGCCGCGCTCGCGCCACTTCGCCCACCTCGAGCAGCGCGCGGGCGAAGCGCACCCTGGTATTGGACGTCTCTGTAGCGCGGAGAGCTTCGGCGAGTAGGTCGACCGCCTGTTGCCAATCGCGGCTCGCGGCCTCGGCTCGACCGAGT
>DATAFT010000571.1:0-12690 GCA_036257295.1 Thermoanaerobaculia bacterium | reverse complement strand
ATCTCTTCGACCGCGTCGAGGTGTGCTGCGCGCCGGTCCTGATCGGCGGTGAGCGCGCCCCCGGGCCGCTCCGCGGCGCCGGCGTCGCGGCGCTCGCCGATGCGCCTCGACTCGAGTCGGTGCGCGTCGGTCGTCGCGGCGCGGACGTGATCGTGTCGGGAGTGCGCGCCGGACGTCCCGCGGAGTTGCTCGCTCGGCTCGCCAACCCCTGAGCTCTCGGTGACGAGCTGGTGGACGGCCGCAACGCGACGACTCGTTCCCTACGTCCGGAGGTGGGACGCCTCTGGATCCGCCAGGCCTTTCGCGACTGGCCGAGCGGCGAGCGGCGCTGGATAGACCTGGCGCAGGGACGCATGCGTCGCGCGGGCGCGGGATCGCCGCCGCCGACCGCGCTCGCGATCGACGCCGAGGGTGGACTTCTCTACGTGCCGCCGGTCGACCGCGAGCACGCCGCGACGCGCGACGCGCTGGTGGCCTCGCTCGCGCTGCGCGGCGTCCCCGCGCTGGTGCAGCTCGTCGCGGGCGAGGCCTTCGACTCCGGCGCGGCGCCGGAAACGATCGTGATCGACCCGCTCGAGGCTCTGCTCGAGCGTCGCCTCGAGGTGCTCGACGAGGTTCCACCGCGCGCCGTGGTCCTGTGGCCGTTGATCGCGGGGCTCACCGACGACGAGGCGCAGTGGAGCGAGGCCTGCGCGCGGCTGCGCGCTGCCGGCGCCGCCTGCGTTCAGCCGCTCGCGCTCGAGCTCGATCCCGCCGAGCGGCGCGAGCTCGCCGGCGGGGAGATCGAGGGCTCCGTCTACTCCCGCTTGTTCCACGGCAGGGCGGCGAGCGAGCGGCGGTTCGCGGCGCTGGCTGCGAGCCATGGCTTCGAGGTGTTCCATCGACGCCCCGCCCGCGAGGACGATCGTCGCGAGCGTAACGCCGCGCTCGCCGAGCTGCTCGCCCTGGCCGGCGAGCTCTGGCTACGGCTGGGGCGCGGCGAGGTGGCGGGCCAGGAGCTCTTCCGCGCCTCACGCTGGGTGGAGGACGCCGCGGTCGACGTCCGCGCGCTCGCCGCCGAGGGCAATCTCGAGATCGTCGAAGCGCTTCGCGCGCCCGGGCCGGCGACGATCATCGCCGAGTGGGCTCGCGCGGGCGCGTCGCGCATGGTCGAGAGCTGGCTCGCCGAATACGTGACGCTGCCGGCGCCATGAGCGCAACGAGCGCGGCTAGAGCCGACGCGCACCGTCGCATGCCGTACGATTCCGGTATGGAGATCATCGATCTACGGTCCGACACCGTCACGCGTCCGACCCCGGCCATGCGACGCGCCATGGCCGAGGCCGAGGTGGGCGACGACGTCTTCGGCGAAGACCCCACCGTTCGCAAGCTGGAGGAGGAAGCGGCCGCGGCGATGGGGAAGGAGGCCGCGGTGTTCGTGCCGTCGGGGACCATGGGCAACCAGATCGCCCTTCATCTCCATACCCGATCCGGCGACGAGATTCTGGTCGAGGCGTCGAGCCACGTCCTCCACTACGAGATGGGCGCGCTGGCCGCGCTGTCGGGCGCGCAGGTGAAGCCGTTGCCGTCGAAGCACGGGCTGCTCGAGCCCGAGACGGTCGAGGCCGCGATCGTGCGCGACGTTCCCTACCAGTCGCGCAGCGCGGCGCTGGTGATCGAGAACACGCACAACCTCGCCGGCGGCACCGTCTATCCGCCGGAGCGCCTCGAGCGACTGGTCGCGGTGTCGCAGCGGCGGGGCTTGCGGCTCCATCTCGACGGCGCTCGGATCTGGAACGCCGCGGCCGCGTTGGGGACCGCGCCCGATCGCCTCACCGGAGGCTTCGATTCAGTGATGTTCTGCCTGTCGAAAGGCCTGGGGGCGCCGGTCGGCTCACTGCTGTGCGGCGGCCGCGACTTCATCGTCGAAGCGCGGCGCGTGCGCAAGATGCTCGGCGGCGGCATGCGGCAGGTCGGCGTGCTGGCGGCCGCCGGTCTGGTCGCGTTGCACGACGGGCCGAGAGAGTTGGAGGAGGATCACCGCAACGCGAAGCTCCTGGGCACCGAGCTGTCGGCCCTGCCGGGGATCGATGTGGTCGAGCCGGGGCCGCAGACCAACATCCTGATCTGCAAGGTGGCAGGCACGGCGCCGGCCGATCTCATCCGATCGCTCGCCGCGGAAGGTGTGCTCGCGGTGCCGCTAGTGGGAGAGCGCATCCGCTTCGTAACCCATCGCGACGTCAGCAGAGCGCAGGTGCTGGAGGCGGCACGGAAAATCGGCCGCGTCTTAGCCGCGGGTGCCCCGCAGTCCGCGAGTGCGGCGCCGTAGACGCGAAGCGTCGAGGCACCCGTCCCGCGACTCCTTGGCCGCCGGCTTTTGCGTGGTTTTTTAGTGAAGCCGCGCGACCATGTCGATTTCGATCGCGGCGCCGATCGGCAGCGCCGCCACCTGCACCGTGGTGCGAGCCGGACGGTGGTCGCCCATCGCCGCGCCGTAGATCGCGTTGAGCTTGCCGAAGTCGCCGAGGTCGGCGAGAAAGACCGTCGTCTTCACCACGCGATCGAAGTCGACGCCGGCGTTCCGCAGGATCGAACGCAAGTTGGCGAGCACCTGGCGGGCCTGGGCCTCGAAGCCACCTCCCACCAGCTTGCCGGTCGCGGGGTCGAGCCCCACCTGCCCGCTGGTGAAGAGCCAACCGTCGAGACTGACCGCCTGCGAGTACGGTCCCACCGCCTTGGGCGCTTGTTCGGTGTGATGGATCTTCATCCGGACGCTCCCGAGGTCGACTGCAGATAACCGATGTAGGGCAGGTTGCGATAGCGCTCGTCGAAGTCGAGCCCGTAGCCGACCACGAACCGATCTTCGATCTCGAAACCGCAGTAGTCGACGGTGACGTCGACCTCGCGGCGTTCCCGTTTGTCGAGCAGCGCGCACAGCTTGACCGTGCGCGCGCCGCGGAAGCGGAACATGTCGAGAATGGTGCGCAGCGTGTAACCGGTGTCGACGATGTCCTCGACGATGAGGACGTCCTGGCCGCGCACCGGCAGGTCGATGTCCTTGCGCACGCGCAGCTCGCCCGGCGTGGTCGACGCGCGGTAGCTCGACACCTGGAAGAAATCGACGGCGACCGGCACGTTCAGGTGCTTGAGCAGGTCGCTGAGGAAGAAGACGGCGCCCTTGAGTACGCCGATGCAGACCAGGCGCTCGCTCGAGGCGTAGTCGCGATCGATCTGGGCGGCGAGCTCGACGACGCGCTGCTGCAGGCGCTCGGCGGTGATGAGGATGTCGGGAGCGAGGTGGGATTGCGTTTCGTTCGCCATGAAGTGCGGATCCTAACCGCTTCACGCCGGCAGTAGATCCGGATGAGCGATCAACCCGCGCAGCATGGCGCCGAAGTAGCCGGCCGCGCGCTCGCCCTCGGCCATCACCTCTTCGTGCGACGGCAGGCTCTCGGCCATGCCGGCGGCGAGGTTGGTCACCAGCGAGAATGCGGCGCAGGCGACGCCGAGATGCCGCAGCGCGATCACCTCCGGCACCGTCGACATGCCGACCAGGGTGGCGCCCATGCGGCCCAGCATGCGGATCTCGGCCGGAGTCTCGTAGCTGGGTCCGAGCAGCCAGGCGTACACGCCCTCGCGCAGGTCGAAGCCCTGGTCGGCCGCGACTCGGCGCGCCAACGCGCGCAGCCGCGGATCGTAGGCGTCGTTGAGCGGCGGAAAGCGTTCGCCCCACTCGGCCGGCGGCTCGCCGCGCAGCGAGCTGTCGCCACCGAGGCTCAAGTGATCGGCGAGCGCGACGATGGTGCCCGGGGGCATCTCGCGGTCGAGCGAGCCGGCGGCATTGGTGAGGATCGCGACCCGCGCGCCGAGCAGAGCGCCGAGGCGAACGGGGAAGACCACTTCGGCCGGCTCGAAGCCTTGATAGCAGTGGATGCGGCCGCGGAGGTAGAGGACGACGCGATCGTCACGGGAGCGCACCAGCTCGACCGCCAGGCGATGGCCGGCCACGGCGCGGATGGGGAAGGGAAGGAGGCTCGCGAGCGGCAGCGGCTCGATCAGCGTCTCGCCGAGGTCGACGTCGAGCGCGGATCCGGTCACCAGCACCACGTCGGGTCGCGGCCATCCTCTCGTGTCCCAGGCCGCGACCTGGACCATCAGCTCGGCGGCGAGCGCGTCCACGGCGTCGCATTGTATGGGGTATCGTGTCCTCGATCGCGCGCGCCGTCCTCGGCGCTGCTCTTGCCGGTCGCACCCACTGGAGATCTTCCTTCCTTGCGCCTGTGGTCCTGGAACCTGCCCGTGCCGCTCCTGCTCGCGCTGCGCTACGCGCGATCGCCGCGACGTGAAGCGAGCGTGCGTTTCCTGTCGGCCGTCACCGCCGGTGGCATCGCTCTCGGCGTCGGCGCCCTGATCCTCGCGGTGGCCGCCCTCTCCGGCTTCCAGACCACGCTGCTCGCCGAGGTCCTGGCCCGCAGCCCGCGCCTCCAGGTCGAGCTCGGCCGCGGTGTCGACGCGCAAGCCGTGCGCCGGACGATCGAGGCGCAGCCCGAGGTCGAGTCGGTGCAGACGCTCCTGGTCGGCAACGGCTGGCTGGTGCACGAGGGAAGGCTCGAGCCCTGCGAGTTCTTCGGGGTCGAGAACGAGGTCCCCAGGTGGTTCCCCGGCGCAGCCGGAGTCGAAGTCAAGGGCGTCGTGCTTCCCGACACGCTCGCCTTCGGCTTCGGCATCGAGAGCGACGCGCGCGTGCGCGTGGTGTCGCCGCGGCCGACGTTGACGCCGTTCTCGCGGCAGATCCCGCGCAGCCGGAGCTTTCCGGTGCAGACCGTGTTCTCGGCGGGGCGCTCGGAGGAGTACGAGTCGCGCGTCATCCTCCCGCTCGATGCCGCCAGGGGCCTGTTGTGGGAGAGCGACCTGCGCTTCGACGTCGAGGTCGATCTGGGCGCCGCGCCGGTCGTCGCCGACCGCCTGCGGCGCCAGCTTCCGGCCGGCGCCAAGGTGGTCACCTACCGCGACCTCAACCGCGCCCTCTTCTTCGCCCTGCGGCTCGAGAAGGCGCTGATGTTCGTCGGCGTCTTCCTCATCGTGCTGGTGGCGTCACAGGCGCTGGTGTCGTCGCTCGCCCTCCTGATCGCGAGCAAGCGTCGCGAGCTCGGGATGCTGGGAACGCTGGGGCTGACACCGCGCGAGCTGCGGCGCACGTTCCTGCTGCTGGGCGCGATCCTCGCCGGGGCCGGCATCGTGGTCGGAGGCGGCATCGGGTGTCTCGCCGCCTGGGCGCTCGACCGCTACCAGCTCATCGCGCTGCCCGAGCAGGTCTACATCGTCGACTTCGTGCCGTTCAGGCTCCAGCCGGCCGACCTGCTCCCGATCTTTCTCGCCACCATCGTGCTGACGCTGGCCGCGGCGCGTACCGCTGGGGGTGGAGCGACCCGGCTCCGCCCCGCCGAGGCGATGCGGCGGTGAGCGTCGTGAGCGCGATCGAGGCGGCGACCCCGGGCGTGACGATCCGCGCTCGTGGGCTACACAAGAGCTACCGCGACGGCGAGCGCGAGGTCACCGTGCTCCGCAACGTCGACCTCGAGCTCGAGGCGGGTGCGCTGGCGGCGATCGTCGGTCCGTCGGGCTCGGGGAAGACCACGCTGCTCTATCTGCTCGGCGCGCTCGACTCGCCGGACCAGGGTAGCGTCGAGATCGGCGGCACCGACCTGGCGTCGCTCGACGGCGCCCGGCTGGCGCGCTTCCGCAACAAGATGCTCGGATTCGTGTTCCAGTTCCATCAGCTCCTGCCCGACTTCACCGCGCTCGAGAACGTGATGATGCCGTCGCGCATCGCCGGCCGTCCGGCGCGCGAAGCGCTCGAGCGGGCGCAATCGCTGCTGGGCGAAGTCGGTCTCGAGGATCGCGCCACGCACTATCCGAATCAGCTCTCGGGTGGTGAGCAACAGCGCGTCGCGATCTGTCGCGCGCTCGCGCTCGAGCCTCCGCTGCTGCTCGCTGACGAGCCCACCGGCAATCTCGACCCCGCCACCGGACGGCGCGTGCTCGACCTCTTGATCGAGCTGCAGACGCGGCGCGGGATGACCGCGGTGTTGGTGACGCACAACCCGGAGGTCGCAAATCGCTGTGCTAACATCTGGCGCCTCGAGGACGGGGTTCTACTGCCCTGATCTTCGCGAGATGAGCGAGCGAAGCGAGCAGCGCCGTCCGCGGCGCCGATAAGATGCGAGCGAGGGCGTGGTAAACACCACGCCCAGAGCGAGCGGATGTTCGAGAAGTACAACGAGAAGGCCCGTCGAGCGCTGTTTTTCGCGCGTTACGAAGCTTCCAAGCTCGGCAGCCGGGTCATCGAGACCGAGCACATCCTGCTCGGCATCCTCCGCGAGGGCGAAGACACCGTCAGCGAGCTGTTTCGACGCCTTCACGTAAAGCCTGACGAGATTCGGCGCGAGATCGAAGGCGAACGGGTGTTCGTCGAGCGGATCTCGTCGACCGCGGAGCTTCCGCTCTCCGAGGAATCGAAGAAGGTCCTGGCCTACGCCGCGCACGAGGCGGAGACCATGCTGCACCCGGCGGTGGGCTCCGAGCACCTCCTGCTCGGCATCCTCCGGGTCGAAGGCTGCCTGGCCATGCGCATCCTCCACCAGTACGGCTTCGACGTGGAGACCGTTCGTGAGGAGGTGTCGAGCATCAACAAGGAAAAGGAAGCGTCGCAGCAGAAGAAGGAGCTCCCGTTCCTCACCGAGTACGGCCGGGATCTGACCGCGCTCGCGTCGGAGGGCGCTTTCGATCCGCTGATCGGACGGCAGAAAGAGCTCGATCGCATCATCCAGATCCTGTCGCGCCGCACCAAGAACAACCCGATCCTGCTGGGCGAGCCCGGCGTGGGCAAGACCGCCATCGTCGAGGGTCTGGCCCAGCGCATCGTCACCGGCAGCGTGCCGGTATCGTTGGCGCAGAAGCGCGTGATCGCGCTCGACCTCTCGTTGGTGGTCGCCGGCACCAAGTACCGCGGCCAGTTCGAGGAGCGGTTGAAGGGGATTCTCAAGGAGCTGCGCGAGAGCCCCGATCTCATCGTCTTCATCGACGAGATCCACTCCCTGATCGGAGCCGGATCCGCCGAGGGCTCGCTCGACGCCGCCAACATCCTGAAGCCCGCGCTGTCGCGTGGCGAGATCTCCTGCATCGGCGCCACCACGCTCAAGGAGTACCGCAAGTACATCGAGAAGGACCGCTCGCTGCTGCGGCGCTTCCAGGCGATCCAGATCGAGCCGCCCACGATCGAGGAGACCTTCCACATCCTCGCCGGCTTGAAGGAGCGCTACGAGTCGTTCCACAAGGTGCAGTACACCGAGGACGCGCTGCGCGCCGCCATCTACCAGTCGAGCCGCTTCATCTCCGATCGCTACCAGCCCGACAAGGCGATCGACGTGATCGACGAGGCCGGCGCCAAGGTCAAGCTGCGCCGCGCGCGCAACACGCAGAACCTGCGCCGGCTCGAGCAGGAGATCCGGCAGGTCGTCCAGGACATGAAGGACGCCATCTCGGCCAAGGACTTCGAGCGCGCCGTCTACCTTCGCGAGAAGGAGATCGAGCTGCGCGAGGACCTCGAGAACATGGGCGCGCTGGCTTCGGAAGAGGGCTATCTCGACGTCACCGCGCGCGACGTGGAAGAGGTGGTGTCGTCCTGGACCGGGATTCCGGTGGTGAGCCTCAAGACCGCGGAAGCGGAGCGGCTCGCGCACATGGAGGACATCCTCCGCAAGCGCGTGGTGGGGCAGGACCGCGCCATCTCCGCGATCAGCCGCGCCATCCGCCGCTCGCGTCTCGGTGTGAGCGATCCGCAGCGTCCGGTCGGCTCGTTCATGTTCCTGGGGCCGTCGGGCGTAGGCAAGACCGAGGTGGCACGCCGGCTCGCGGAGTTCCTGTTCGGCACCCAGGATGCGCTGGTGCGCTTCGACATGAGCGAGTACATGGAGAAGCACGCCGTCTCCAAGCTGATCGGTTCGCCGCCCGGCTACGTCGGTCACGAGGAGGGCGGCCAGCTAACCGAGCGCATCCGCCGCCAGCCCTACTCGATGCTGCTGTTCGACGAGATCGAGAAGGCGCACCCGGACGTCTGCAACCTGCTGCTCCAGATTCTCGAGGACGGCGTGCTCACGGACGCCTACGGCAACCACGTCGACTTCAAGAACTCGCTGGTGCTGATGACCTCGAACATCGGTTCCAAGCTGGTGCTCCGCGGCGGCCGCATGGGTTTCATGGAGAGCGAGGACGACGGCTTCAAGCGCATCGAGGAAGAGATCCTGGGCGAGCTGCGCCGCACCTTCAGCCCCGAGTTCATCAACCGCATCGACGAGGTCATCGTCTTCAACCCGCTGGGCGTGAGCGAGCTGCGTCTGATCACCGACATCCTGCTCGAGGACTTCAACCTCACGCTGGCCGAGAAGCACCTGCGCGTCGAGGTGGACGGGGCAGCGAGGGAGTGGCTGCTGGCGCACGCCGGCGTCGAGCCGTCGACCGGGGCGCGTCCGCTCCGGCGCACCATCCAGCGCTACCTTCAGGACGCCATCTCCGACATCCTGATCCTGCGCCGCGACGACGAGCTCGGCTCGATCGAAGTGGTGGTCGAGGGCGAGGGGCTGGCCTTCCATCCCCGGATGCGGGTGCCGATCGGCACCGAAACCTGACCGTTGTCGTCGTGGGTCGGAATAGCGGCCGAGGCTCGGCGCGTTGTCTCAGACCGGGCTCGTAACGAGACACGCTTGATGCCCGGTCGCCACCCGTCCCCGCTGGCCGTTCTGCTTGCCGCGGCCCTCCTCGTGGCGTCGTCCGTGTTCGGACAGCAGAGCCGGGAGTTCGCCGGCTTGGAGATCAAGGCGGTCACGGTCGAGGGCAACGTCACCCTCACCGAAGAGGACCTGCTCTACTACCTCGGCCTGGAGCCCGGCTCCAAGTACGACCCCGCCCAGCTCAACGATCGCCTCAAGGAGCTGTGGGATCGCGACCTCATTGACGACGTCCAGATCGACACCGAGCCGCTCGAGGGCGGCGTCGCGATCAAGGTGACGATCGAGGAGCGCCCGACCCTGGTATCGATCGACTACCAGGGCCTCGACAAGCTCAAGCGCACCGACATCACCGAGATGATCGACAAGAAGCGGCTCGAGCTGTTCGAGGGCAGCCAGCTCTCGAAGGGCGAGCTCGCCCGGCTCGAGTCCGAGATCGAGGCGCTCTACGCCGACAAGGGCTACCGATTCGCCGACGCCACCGTGCAGCTCGAGCGCGTCTCCGACCACGAGCTGCGCGTCATGGTCCTGATCGACGAGGGCGATAAGGTCAAGATCGGCAAGGTGACCTTCGACGGCAACGAGGTCTTCGGCGACGGCACCCTCCGCAGCGCGATGAAGAAGACCAAGAAGTCGAACATCGTCACCCGGCTGCGCAAGCGCGACATCTACAACCCCGCCACCGTCGAGGAGGACCTCGACAAGGTGCGCGAGGTGTACCACAACGCCGGCTACAAGAACCTGGTGGTGGGCAACCCCGAGCTCACCGTGCTCGAGAGCGGCGAGGACAGCGAGGGACGGCCCAAGAAGCGTGAGCTCGGCATCGTCATCCCGGTGGAGGAGGGCGAGCGCTGGAAGCTGGGCGAGATCCTGTTCGAGGGCAACAAGGTGCTGCCCGACGAATTCCTCAAGAACGCGTTCGAGGAGCCCAAGGGCGGCTGGCTGCGCCAGGACGTCATCGACAACGGGATGAAGCAGCTCGAGGAGTTCTACAGCAACACCGGCTACATGTTCGCCCGCATCGACGACGAGATCCTCGAGCGCGAGGACCTGGTGGCCGACGTCAAGCTGACCATCGACGAGGGGGATCAGTTCCGGGTCGGGCGCATCGAGTTCTCGGGCAACAGCAAGACCAAGGACCGGGTCCTGCGCCGCTCGCTGCGCGTGCAGGAGGGGATGGTCTTCAACTCCGGGCAGCTCAAGAACAGCATGTTCCGCATCAATCAGCTCGAGTACTTCAAGGTCCACGAGGAGGACCCGGTCGAGCTCGACATCGACGGCGAGGACAAGAAGGTCAACCTCGTCATCAAGGGCGACGAGGCGGAGCGCACCGAGCTCACCTTCGGCGGCGGCTACAGCGAGATCGACGGCTTCTTCCTGCAGGGCGGCATCCGCACCCGCAACTTCCTGGGGCGCGGCGAAACGCTGGGGGTCCAGATCCAGACCGGGCGCTACACCGAGCAGTTCGACGTCTCGTACTTCATCCCCTGGCTGCGCGACAAGCCGCAGAACGTGGGCTTCCAGCTCTTCAAGCGCGACCTCGATTACGACCTCTACTCCTCACAGCGCTTCGTGCGCAAGGAAGAAGGCGGCTCCGCCACCTACCAGCGCGTGGTCGGGCCGTGGTCGAACGTCTCGCTCTCCTACTCGAATGCCGCTTACGAGGACTTCCGGTCCTTCAACTTCTTCGGCGACGAGACCACGACCGTTTCCCAGCAGTTCGACTTCACGCGCTCGTCGATCAACCTGGGTTGGACCTACGACAAGCGCGACAGCCAGATCGAGCCCACCCGCGGCCTCTACACCCGCGCCGGCCTCGAGTACGCCGGTGGCTTCCTGGGCGGCGGCGACTGGTACTACCGGCCGACCCTCGGCCTCACCTATTTCAAGAAACTGCATCTCGGCGCGCTCGAGACGGTGGCCGGGATCAACGTCGAGGGCGGCCTGATCGACCCGTTCGGCACCAACTCCGACGGGACCGACCGCGAGATCTTCTTCCTCAACCGGTTCTTCCTCGGCGGCGAGCAGAGCATCCGCGGCTTCGAGTTCCGCTCGGTGTGGGCCCGCGACTTCGAGACCGGCCGGACCATCCTCGAGGACGGGTTCCCCAAGGGCGGCGACAAGTTCTTCCAGCTCAACCTGGAGTACCAGTTCCTGCTGGGCGGGCCGTTCCGCCTGGTTCCCTTCCTGGACGCCGCCAACGTCTACGACGACGAGCAGGCGTACGACCTCACGCACTTGCGATATTCTGCCGGCCTGGAATTGCGGATCAACGTGCCGCTGTTCGGCGCTCCGTTACGCTTCATCTGGTCGAACAACATCGATCCCCTCGAGGGTCTGCCGGAGTTCGACCAGGAGCGGTTCCAGAGCTTCGATTTCTCGATCGGCACGTCGTTCTGACCTCAACGCGGAGAGAGACATGAGCTTTGGTGTACGAAAGACAGCCGTGTGGTCCCACGTCCTGGCGGCGGTCGGCGTGCTGGCGCCGGTACTGGTGATGGCGGCGACGGCGGCACCGGCGGCCGCGCAGGGCACGCTCAAGCTGGCGGTGATCGACGTCAACCGCATCATGACCGACTCGGCGCGGGGCAAGGCCGTGCTGGCGGGCATCGAAAAACTGCAGTCGGAGCGATCGGCGCAGCTCAAGACCCTGAACGAAGAGCTGACCGACATGCAGAAGCGCTTCCAGGAGGGCCGGCTGTCCCTCGCCGAGGACAAGCTGGCCGAGCTCCAGGCCCAGATCGAGGAGAAGGACCGCGCCTTCAAGCGCGCGCGCGAGGACGCCGAGCGGGACGTGCAGAAGCGTCGCGCCGACGAGATCGAGAAGATCGAGACCGCGGTCTTTCCGATCATCAACGGCCTCGGCAAGGAAGGCGGCTACACCATGATCTTCAACAAGTTCCAGAGCGGGCTGGTGTACGCCGACGACGCCGTCGACATCACCGACGAAGTCATCAAGCGTCTCGACGGCACCGCCGCCGGTTCCTCCGGCAGGTAACGTGCCCTTCCTCCTGGGGGAGCTCGCCGCGCGGGTGGGAGGACGCGTCGCCGGCGACCCCCAGCGGTTGATCCACGGCCTGCGCTCGCTGAGCACGGCTGGGCCCGAGCATCTTTCGTTCTTCACCGACCCCACGCTGCGCACCGAGGCGGAGGCGAGTGCGGCCGGCGCCCTGCTGACCGGACCGTCGACGCAGGGACTGCGCCACGACCTGCTGGTCACAGCCGACCCCGGGCTGGCGCTGATCGAGCTGCTGCGCGTCTTTCATCCGGAGCCCGCTGCGCACCCCGGCGTCCACGCCACCGCCGTGGTGGGGGCGGGCGCGCGCATCGCGCCGAGCGCCTCGATCGCCGCCTACGTGGTGGTGGGCGAGGGTGCGACCATCGGCGACGGAGCGGTGCTCCATCCGTTCGTCTGCGTCGGAGCCGGCTCCGCGATCGGCGCGGGGGCGGTTCTCCATCCCCACGTCGTCCTCTATCCGCGCACGGTGGTGGGCGAGCGGGTGGTCCTCCACTCCGGCGCGGTGGTCGGCGCCGACGGCTTCGGATACATCGCCCGCGGTGGACGCCACCTCAAGGTGCCGCAGGCCGGCATCGCCGTCCTCGAGGCCGAAGTCGAGGTCGGCGCCAATTCGGCGATCGATCGCGCGGCGCTCGACGAGACTCGCGTCGGGGCGGGCACCAAGATCGACAACCTGGTACAGGTCGGCCACAACGTGCGCATCGGACGCTCTAGTATCCTGTGCGGCCAGGCCGGCATCGCGGGCAGCGCGACCATCGGCGACGGCGTCGTCCTCGCCGGGCAGTCGGGAATCTCGAACCGCGTCACCATCGGTGACGGGGCGCGCGTCGGCGCCAAGTCGGGGGTGTTCTCCGACGTGGCGAAGGGTGAGCAGGTGGCGGGCACGCCGGCGATCGAAGCGTCGCG
>DATAFT010000501.1:0-3079 GCA_036257295.1 Thermoanaerobaculia bacterium | reverse complement strand
GCGCCGCACGCCCGGCTTCACCGCGATCGCGGTGATCTCGCTGGCGCTCGGGATCGGCGCCAACACCGCCATCTTCACGCTCTTCGACCAGGTGCTGCTGCGCCTGCTGCCGGTGCGCGACCCCGACTCCCTGGTGATGGTCGCCACCCGCGGCTCGCACACCGGCAACAACCGGGGGTCGAACGCGATCTCGTACCCGATGTTCGAGGACTACCGCGAGCGCAACGACGTCTTCACCGGAGTCGCCTGCCGCTTCGGCACCGAGGTCAACGTCGGCTGGTCGGACGGCACCGAGCGGACCGCCGCCGAGCTGGTCTCCGGCAGCTACTTCGAGCTGCTCGGCGTGGGCGCCGCCGCCGGCCGCGTCTTCGACCTGACCGACGAGACCGCGGCCGGCGCCAACCCGCTGGTCGTCCTCGACCACGAGTTCTGGCGCCATCGCTTCGCGGGCGATCCCGGCGTGGTCGGCCAATCGGTGCGCGTCAACGGTCATCCGATGACGGTGGTGGGGGTGGCGGCTCCCGGCTTCCGCGGCGTGACCTTCGGCTTTCGCCCCAGCCTCTACATCCCGGTGACCATGAAGGCGGTGGTGACACCGTCGTGGGACGACTTCGACAACCGCCGCAGTCGCTGGCTCCACGTCTACGCGCGGCTTCGCCCGGGAGTCGAGCGCGAGCAGGCGGAGGCGAAGATCGGGACGCTCTACAAGCAGATCATCGCCGACGAGGTGAAGGAGCCCTACTTCGACGAGGTTTCACAGTACAACCGCGACCAGTTCCTGGCGTCGAACGCCGTGGTGCTGCCGGCGGCGCAGGGCTACTCCAACGTGCGGCAAGCGCTCGACGTGCCGCTCAAGATCCTCGCGGCGCTGGTCGGTCTGGTTCTCGTCATCGCCTGCGCCAACGTCTCGAACCTGCTGGTCGCTCGCGCCGCTGCCCGCGAGCGTGAGATCTCGATCCGGCTGGGGCTGGGCGCCGGCCGCGCGCGCATCGTGCGCCAGCTCCTGGTCGAGAGCTTCGTCCTCGCCGCGATGGGCGCCATCGCCGGCCTCGCCGTGTCGTACTGGACCATGCGCGCACTGCGGCTGCTGGCGCCGGACGAACAGATCCGGCTCGCGATCTCGCCCAACGTCGACGGGCGCGTCCTCGTCTTCAGCCTGGTCGCGGCGGCGCTGGCGGCGATCCTCTTCGGCCTGCTGCCGGCGCTCCAGGTGTCGCGCCCCGACCTGGTGGGCGCACTCAAGGAGCAGGCCGGCTCGATCGCGGGCGGGCGCGGCCGACTGCGCCGCACGCTGGTGGTAGTGCAGGTCGCGCTCTGCCTGCTGCTGCTCACCGGATCGGGTCTGTTCCTGCGCAGCCTGCGCAACCTGCGCACCCTCGATCCGGGGTTCGAGGCCACCAACCTCATCCGTTTCAAGATCGATCCGATGCTCTCCGGGCGCGACGTCGAAGGGACCAAGGCGTTCTATCGCGAGCTGCAGGACCGCCTCCAGGCGGTGCCCGGCGTCGAGTCGGTGGGTCTCGCGGTGGTCGCCATCATGGAAGGCGACGAGTGGGACTCGACGGTGCGGATCGAGGGGTATACCTCGAAGGACGGCGAGAACATGAACCCGCACTTCAACTCGGTGTCTCCGGGCTACTTCCGGACCCTGCGCATCCCGATGATCGCGGGACAGGACTTCGACGACCGGCTGGGCACGATGGCGCGCAAGGCGGTGGTGGTCAACCAGACGTTCGCGAGCAAGTACTTCGGCAACCAGAGCCCGCTCGGCTTCCATATCGGCTGGGACGGACCGCAGGAGGCGCCGCCGGACATGGAGATCATCGGCGTGATCGCCGACGCCAAGTACGAGAACCTCAACGAG
This sequence comes from Thermoanaerobaculia bacterium, assembly GCA_036257295.1. Classification (GTDB taxonomy): domain Bacteria; phylum Acidobacteriota; class Thermoanaerobaculia; order Multivoradales; family Multivoraceae; genus DATAFT01. The sequence continues at coordinate 1,215 of DATAFT010000501.1, read as the reverse complement.
GCCGAGATCCCGCGCCAGATCTTCGTCGCCTATCCGCAGAACGACTGGGCGACCGCGATGTCGGTCTACGTGCGCAGCGCGATCGAGTCGGAGCAGCTGATCGCCACCGTCAGGCGCGAGGTGAAGAGCCTCGACGCCGGCATTCCCATCTTCGATCTCACCACGATGGAGGACCAGCTCGATCGCTCGCTCGCGATCCAGAAGCTGGTGGCGTTCCTGTCGAGCGCCTTCGGCGGCCTGGCCACCGTGCTGGCGCTGATCGGCCTCTACGGTGTCACCGCTTACGGCGTGGCGCGGCGCCGGCGCGAGATCGGCATCCGCATGGCCCTGGGCGCCGAGTCGAGCCGGGTGGTGAAAACCGTCCTCTTCGAAGTGCTGGGGCTGGCCGCGGTCGGCGTCGCGATCGCGCTGCCGCTGGGCTGGTGGCTCACGCAGCTCGTGCGCAGTCAGCTCTATGGTGTCGGGCCGCGCGATCCGTGGTCGTTCGCCATCGCGATCGGCGCTTTGCTGCTGGTCGCGGCGCTGGCGGGAGCGATCCCGGCCCGGAGAGCGAGCCGCGTCGATCCGTCGGTGGTGCTGCGGTACGAGTGAAACGACGAGGGCGGCCTCGCGGCCGCCCGCACGACGATCTCTTGGAAGCTGAGTAGCTACCCGGTGACGGTGAACGGCACCGCCACCTTCTCCCACTTGAGGACGACCTTGTCGCCCGCGATCTCGTAGGTGAGCTCCTCGGTCATCGGCTGGTCCACCATCGGCTTGACGTCGACGCGCAGCAGGTCGTCCTTGTCGGCGTAGCGGAACGCGCCCCACTGCTTCGGCACTTTGTTGAGGATCACTGTCCAGCCGTCCTTCTTGGGTAGATAGAAGAGACCATAGGTCCCGGCCGGGACCGCCTTGCCCTCGACCTTGACGTCCTTGGAGAAGGTGATGGTCGAGGCCTCGTCGGCGCCGGCGCGCCAGACGGCGTCGTAGGGCACCAACTTGCCCCAGATCTCACGGCCCTTCACCTTGGGGCGGCCGTAGGTGACCTTGACGTCCGCGGCGCCGATCTTGCCCTGGGCGACGCCGTTCTTGCTGGCGCGCGCGCTGTCGTCGCCGCGCTCCTGGGCCGCCGCCAGACCGGCGAGAGTCATGACCAACGCCGCAGCGACGGCGCAGATCGCGAGGGTCGATCGGTGATGGCGAATGAAACGCATGTCTACCTCCGTTGGATGG
>DATAFT010000478.1:0-2095 GCA_036257295.1 Thermoanaerobaculia bacterium | reverse complement strand
GCGCTGACTACAAGGCGCGTGCTGGCCTCGCGATCCCGACGTTACCCCACACCGCACGGCCGTTCGCCCGCCATGTCTTCGACCTCATTCGGAACGCGCCTCGGGGCGGCCTCAGAAGAGCCAGTAGCCTGAGATCGCGAGCGCCTGAGGCGCGTCAGTGCCTTCGCTGGTCAGGAGCAGGCCCGGTGGTCTGGTTGCGCGCAGGCCGCTCCCAAGGGCGGTCGCGACGAGTCTGCGCGCGCTGCCTGGGACCTCGATCGCCGCGTGCTGGGATTCCCGGCGAGCGAGCTCCGCCTGCAGTGCGAGGGTCGCCGCTTCGCCGTCGCGGCCGGCGAGCGGTCCAATCAGTCCCCGGTCGTCGACGTATGAGTAGGCAATCGGTTGTCCGGCGATTAGCCAAAGATTCGCTTCCGCCTGCTCGCGCCAGAGCCGATGGTCGGCGTCGCGGCCGAAGCCGTAGGCGGCGCGGTCGAGTGTCGTCAGCGCGTCCGGCTCTGTCGGGACCGCCTCGAGATCGGCAGGCAGATCGCAGCGCGGCGAGCCGGACAGCGAGAGGATCGGCGTCGTCGGGATGAGGCCGCGGCGCGCATACATGGTGGTCGAGACCGGCTGGATCGAGTCGGTGATGGTCATCCGGCGTCGGTAGCCGCCCGTCCACGCGCGGTCGAGCAGTTCGCGGCCGATCCGTCGGCCCTGGTACTCAGGTGAAACGAAGAGCGCCGACAAGAACCACGCGTCGCCACGGACCAGCGCCGCACCGAACCCCACCAGCCGCTCGCCGTCGACGGCGACGAACGACCGCTCCCCGTCCTCTGCGAGGAGGTGGCGCTGCGTAGCGCTCCAGGCGTCGAATGGTGGCGGCGACCAGGAGAGGGCGTGCCCCCGCCAGAGCTCGCCCTCGGCGGCGGCGAAGGCGTCGTATGCCGCTCGGAGGTCGCTGTCCGCGGCCCGACGCAGCTCCACGCCGCTCCCGCTCATGGCGTCACGGTGCGATGCGGTTGCTGTCGTTCATCTGCTCGAAGCCGCGCTCGGTCGCGGTGAGCGTTCCCGTAAGCAGGCGGACGTGCAGCCCGCTGAAGCCTCACTCTGGATGAACCGCGAGCGCCCTCCTTCGAGCGGATCGAGCGCGAGCCGGTGCTCGCCGTCGACGAGCCCCGGTAGGAACAGGCGGCCGAGCCAGCGCAGCTCGCGCGCTGGCTCAGCCGCGCGCACCGTCGGTCTAAAGGTCATCGCGCGCGCGCCGGGCGGCTGGATATGGACCTTGAGCCGTGAGCCGACTCTCGGCTCGCGCTCGATCGAGCGGGTGCAAGGGTTCCACTCGGGGTAGGCGCCGAAGTCCGGTCAGGACCTGCCACAGCCGCTCTGGCGGCGCGTCGATTTCGATCTGGGTGCGGAGCTCTCGCATCTCAGGCGAAGCCCGCGGCCGGTGCGGGCGCTTGCGTGGCGGCCGTCGACGCCCGCCGGATCGCCCGCACGAGCAGCAAGCCGAGGAGGTAGTGGGTGACGATCGCGGCGACGACGATTGCGCCGCCGTTGGAGAAGATGCCGTCGTCGGCAAGCCAGATCCACATGACCCAATCCGCGGTCGCGCTGGCGAGCTGGTAGAAGGCAAGGCCCTTCGCGACGCCGAGGTGCGGCTCGTTGCGCAGCACCCACGCGACCCACGCCTGCGAGAAGAGCGCGAGGCCGAGCAGCTTGGTCAGCCACTGCCCGTCGGCGGTCAGGACCCAGCCGGTCACGTTCTCGACCTCGCCGGGCGGGGTCAGCACGGCGACGAGCGCGTAGATCAACTCGAGGCCGACCACGACACGAAACAAGAACCGGAGATCCGACAGTCTGTTCATGGTGCTCCTTCCCATTCAACCAACCGGATGGTTAGATCATCTCAGGCGGCGCTCGCATTGTCAACTAACTAGTTGTATGCTTGGTCGATGGCCGTAGCAGCGCGTGACTCGGCCGCGACCAAGGAACGCCTCCTTGCAGCCGCGACCGATGAGTTCGCCGCGCACGGGATCGCCGGCGCGCGCGTCGACCGGATCGCGGCCGCGGCCCGGGCGAACAAACAGCTGATCTACGCGTACTTCGGCAGCAAGGA
>DATAFT010000363.1:0-2714 GCA_036257295.1 Thermoanaerobaculia bacterium | reverse complement strand
TCGCTGAGGCCGGCACGCTCGACCGCGGCGGTGATGGCGCCGACGCCGTCGTCGAGCGCCGAGAGCATCGCCGCGTAGATGCGGTGGCCTTCCTCTTTCACCTCGGGGAAGCGGTCGTAGTACTTGTCGGTGATCTGGAGCGGAGTGTGCGGCGCGTTGTAGGCGACGTAGAGAAAGAACGGCTCGTCCTGGTGGCGGTCGATGAACGAGATCGCCTCGCGCGTGAACGCCTCGGTGAGGAGGGCGGGCTCGTCGACCGGCTCGCGGCCGCGGAGGACCGAATTGACCGGGCTGCGGTGCTGCCCCGACGCTTCGGGCCCGCGTTCGATGGTGTGGACGCCGGGCTGCTGCAGCGGATCGAGATAGAGATTGCCGCCGTGGAGGAACCCGAAGAACTCGTCGAAGCCGCGCGACATCGGATGCTGCGCCTCGGTCGAGCCGAGGTGCCACTTGCCGACCATACCGGTCGCGTAGCCGCGGTCCTTGAGGTACTTCGGCAGCATGCGCTCGTCGAGCGGCGTGCCGAGGCCTTCCTTGGCCGCTCGGGCGGGGCCGCCGGCATTGAGCTCGTGGCCGAAGCGCTGCTGGTAGCGGCCTGTCATCAGACCTGCCCGCGACGGACTGCACACCGGGGCGGTGACGTAGCCCTGCGTGAAACGCGCCCCGTTTCTGGCGATGGCGTCGATGTTCGGCGTTCGCGTGGTGGTGCAGCCATAGGCGCAGACGTCGCCGTAGCCGAGGTCGTCGGCGAGGATGATGATCAGGTTCGGCGGCCGCTGCGGTTCGGCCGCCAGCGCCGCGCCCGCGAACAGGACACCGGCTAGTAGGGGAGCAGCTTGCCAGCTCCCTCTTGTCAGAACAGCTCTTAGCTTCACGTCGTTACCTCGATCGCTCCCGGCCCTTCCTTGGTGGGAGTCATTGGTTTGCGGTCGAAGATGTCCTGTAGAGGAACGTGGAGCAGCTCCTGCGTGGGCCACAGCGGCGGCACCTTCCCTCTCTGCCACTTGTCATGGAGACGCTCGAGTTGCTTGACGACCGCGGGCTGGTGTTTGGCCTCGTCGCGATCCTCTCCCGGGTCCGCCGACAGGTCGTAGAGCAGCGGCTTGCGCCCCAGGAGCTGCACCAACTTCCAATCACCGCGGCGCACCGCCCAGTGGTGACCGAGGTTCCAGAAGAAGGCGTGGCGCTCGGGCGCCGGGCCCTGACCACGCAGCAGCGCCACCAGCGAGCCGCCGTCGAGCTCCCGATCCTTGGGCCGCTCGGCGCCTGCGAGCTCGAGCGCGGTAGGCAGCAGGTCGAGCGTCGAGATCGGCGCATCGACCATGCGCCCCGGGGCGATCGTTCCCGGCCACGACGCGATGAACGGCACGCGGTTGCCGCCCTCGAACGGCGTCAGCTTGCCGCCGAGGAGCGGGCCGTTCGAGCACGCCCCGGTGTAGGTGGCGCATCCGTTGTCGCTCAGGAAGAGGACGAGGGTCTTCTCGCGCACGCCCGCGCGCCCCAGCGCGTCATCGATCTTGCCCACGCCGTCATCGATGGCCGACACCATCGCGGCATAGATACGCGTGCCCGCGTCGTTGATCTCGGGGAAACGGTCGTAGTAGCGATCGGGGACTTGCAGCGGCGTGTGCGGAGCGTGATGGGCGACGTAGAGAAAGAAGGGCCGATCCTGGTGCCGCTCGATGAACGCGACCGCCTCGCGGGCGAACGCGTCGGTGAGGTACTCGGGCTCGGCCACCGGCTCGCGACCGCGCAGCACCGGGTTGAGCGGATCGCGGTGCGGTCCGGGTCGTTCGTGCGCGGCGTCGATGAAATGGACGCCGGGCTGCTCGAGTGGATCGAGATAGACGGTGTCGCTGTGCAGCGATCCGAAGTACTCGTCGAAGCCGCGGTCGATCGGTTGGTAACCGGCGCCGGGGCCGAGATGCCACTTGCCGATCATGCCGGTGGCGTAGCCGCGCTCCTTCAGGTACTGCGGGAGCAGCTTCTCGGTCAGCGGGAGCCCGAGCGTCTCGCGGATCGCGCGCTCGGGCGGGCTCACGTTGTACTCGAACCCGAAGCGCTGCTGGTAGCGGCCCGTCATCAGGCCGGCGCGCGAGGGGCCGCACACCGCGGCGGTGACGTAGGCCTGCGTGAAGCGGATGCCGCCCGCAGCCAGCGCATCGATGTTGGGCGTCTTGCCCCCGAGCGGGCAGCCGTAAGCGCAGATGTCGCCGTAGCCGAGGTCGTCGGCGAGGATGAGGACGACGTTCGGCGGTCGCGGAGAGGAGGGTGGCTCGGCGGCAGCGACACCGTTGCAAGCCGCGAGCATCACCGGCGCGAGGAGCGCCATCCAGCGCCGAGACGTCATCGAAGGATCAGCTCGCCGCCTGCGCCTTCGGCCGGTCCCATCGCGCGATCAGCGCGTCCTCCGCCGCGAGATCGACGTCGTGGCCGAGCTTGCCGGGCTCGAACTTGATGCGCTCGAGGCCGCGGTTCTGCTTCCACCACGCGTAGGTGTGCGCCATCCCGCTCTTGACGTCATAGAGCGGCCAGAAGCCGACCAGGCGGTTGAGCTTCTCGATGCTGTGCACGGCGCAGCGCTCCGACTGGTAGGGGATCATGCCGTCGATCGACTCGCGGCCCTCGCCGTAGGGGACGTACACCTTCTGCGCCACCACGCCTACCGCGTCGGCCATGGCGTCGATGAAGCCGTTGACGGTGATCGCTTCCGG
>DATAFT010000327.1:0-3173 GCA_036257295.1 Thermoanaerobaculia bacterium | reverse complement strand
GCGCGACGAAGCGGCACGGCGCCAATGCGCGAGCAGGACGAAGGCCGCTACCGGCATCAGGGCGATCGCCGGTAGCCAGGTGCTGATTGCGAGACCGATCGCCGCCGCCGCAGCGATCGCGCGCAGGCCGCTCGGTCGCGCCTCGAGGCGGACCACCATTAGCACTCCCAGCGTGAACACGACCACTCCGGGAAGATCCTTCGGATTGTTCTGCGCGTGCGCGATCAGCTTGGGTTGTAGCGCGAGCGCCGTCGCCGCGATCGCCGCGAGCGAAGCACTGGCGGTGACTTCGAGGACCAGAAGACCGGCGAGGAGGAGCGACGACGAGGTGAGGGCTAGGTTGAAGAGGCGCTCGCCGATCGGAGCCGGGCTCGCGGGCAGCCACCGCTCGATCGCATCGGCCGTCGCCGCGCGCAACGTGTCGAGCACGAGCTGATGACTCGGGAGCTCGTGCCACGGCCACTCGATGTCGCCGCGCTCACCGGCGGCGAGCGCGGCGACGATCTCGAGATTGCGGCGGCCCGCTTCGTAGCTCTCGGCTTCGTCCCAGGTGCTGCCGTAGTCCTCGCGCAGCAGGAAGCCGATCAGGAAGAACGCGAAAGCGATGGCGAACAGGGCGCGCGGAGCCGTGATCGAAGGCCGGGGTTCCAGGGTCTCGACCGAGGCGCCCCGACTCAGGACGGCGCTCTCGGCCGGTTGCGAACCGCCGGGGTGGCCCGCGACCGCCAATCGAAGGGGCTCAGAACGATCGCTTCGCCGGTCCTGGGATCGACCGCGCGAATATCGATCGGTGGCTCGCCGTTCCACCGCCTGAAGCCGCCGATCGCGGCGTAGATGTAGTCGTAGCCACATGCCTGCTTGCCAGGGGTGCGTAGGGTCCGGCAGTCGAGCGGTCGTCCCTCCGCAGTATGTGACACCCAGTGCTCGAGGGCGGCCTCGGGGCTGCGATCGATTCCGAACCAAACGCGCTCGCGCCCCCAGATCGCCGTCCTGGCCTGCTTCAGGTGCTCGCCGTACGCCAGCAGGTGGTGGATCGGAAGGAGCAGCAGCAGTCCGACGATCGTCGCTCGCGACGCCGGTCGTGCTGCCAGCCGTGGCACCAGCACCCAGATCATCGGCACCATCAGATAGAACGCCGCCACCACCGCCGTGGCTCTCCGCAAGCCGGGTGGGCCGGCCGCGGCGCTGGTGGCGAGGGCGGCGAGCAGTGCCGCGGCCGCCGCGGTCGCCACCACCGGCCGCGCCGAGCGCACCTTCCAGGCGGCGACCGCCGCGAGGGTCACGACCCCGGCGAACGAGGCGCGTCCCAGCCAGCCGCCGAACTCGACGGCACGGAGCTCGAAGTAGTAGGACGAGCCCCGCCGGAAGAGATCGTCGACGAGCGTGGAGAGGTTGGCGGAGACGATCGAGGGGTCGGTCACCCAGCCGCCGGCGCCGCCGCGAAAGATCCCCGCGTGGTCGATCGGGTCCCAGTACAGCGAGCGCGGATCGCGCATTGCCACCGTCGCCAGCGCGAGCGGGAGCACAAACCCGCCGGCGCCGGCGAGGGCTGGTCGCAGTCGACCGCCCCGCGGCAGTGCGGCGCCCGCCCACGCGGCCAGGAACGGAATGGAGATGACCATGGCTGGGAAGACCATCGCCCCGATCATGGCGACGGCGCCGAGAGCCGCCGCCGTGGGCACCACCCGCGCCACTCGCTCGCGCGCCCGGCGCCGCAGATCGTCGAGCAGGAGGAGACAGAACGGGAGGATCAACAGGTCGGTGCCGTAGCTGGTGGTGATGCGGTTGAGGTAGAGCAGCGTGGGCGACAATGCGATCGCGAGCAGGGCGAGCACGGCGGGTCCGCGCCGCAGATGGCGGTGGAGCAGCGCCGACAACGCGATCAGGCCGAGCGCGAGCAGAGCAACGCGCGCCCACCGGGCGGTTCCCAGCCCGAAGCCGAACACGCGATAGACCAGGACGAGCAGCCCGTACCATCCGACGTTGGTCGAAACGCCGTCGAAGACCAGTCGATGCTCGAGCCAGAACGGACCCCGCACGGCTTCGTTCAGCTCCTCGTACCGGATCTGCTCCGCCTGCTCGAGGACCAGCAGCGCCGCGGGAAGAGTGAGCACGATGGCGGGCGCCACGATCCATGCCCACGACGCCGGGCGGTCTCGGTGCGCTCGCTCGGGGGTCCCGGCGCGAGCGACGTGAGGCCGCGGCTCAGCGCCAGCCATAGATCTGCACCGCGGGCACGCTCTCCTCGCCGGCGACCGGACCGAGTCGCGCGGTCAGCGCTCCGGAGTCGCTGCGGAAACGCTCGCTGAGCCAACCGGTGAGCACGCCCGCGGCGCGCGGGTGGAGCCGCAAGGGGCGTCCGTCGATCAGAAGCTCGGGCTCGGCTTGCGGCGTTCGCGCGCGTCGCCGCCACACCTCGGCCGACAACCACTCTCCGACGACGGCAGGTGGAAGGTCGATGCGGTACAGGCCATCGTCGGCCGCGGCCACCTCCACGGTCCAGCTTCCTACCGGCTCGCGCGGATGGACCAGCGCGACGATCGCCGGGCCGCGCGCGACGAACCAGCGGGGGTCGAACCGCGTGATCGTCGATGGCTCGGCCTCCGCTACGCGCTCACGATGGAAACCGCCGGCGCCCGCGAGTCGCGTGGCGGAGAAGAGCTCGGCGTCGGCCTGGTCGAGCAGATCGCGCGGCAGGGCCGCCAGGTCGTCGACCGGACGCAGCAGGCCCTTCGTTCTCCTCACCGCCGGTCCCAGATCCTCGCGCGGCGCCTCGACGTAGGCGACGCGTCCGTTCCAGGGTCGCAGGCGCTCGGTGACGGTTTCGATGGCGAGCTCCCAGGTGTCCGGAACCTGGGTGCGGTACACCCAAGCCTGCGTCGGCGCCGCCACTGCGAACGCGAGCGTCGCGATGGCGATCGCGGTGGCTTGCCCGCGCGCGCGCTCCGGAACGAGTGGCGCCAGGCGAGACCACGCCAGCGCCAGCAGGAACGACGCGGCCAACGCGGTGAACGGCAGGATCTGGAGGAAGTTGTTCTCCTTGGCGTAGGGCGTCGACGCGGCATAGATCGCCGTGTACAGCAGCGGGAACGCCAGCACCACGAGCGCGCGCAGGACGCTCGTCCGATCGCGGCGCCATAGCGCGACCACGGCGATCGCGACCAGCCCCGCGA
>DATAFT010000279.1:0-4063 GCA_036257295.1 Thermoanaerobaculia bacterium | reverse complement strand
ATCGCCAACGAGCGAGCGCTCGCCGAGCCGCTGGAGGCCTACTTCGTGCGCTCCGAGCTCGCGGTGGCGCAGGAGTTCGTGCCCTCCGAGTTCGACTGGCGCATCGGCGTCCTCGACGGCAAGGCGCTCTACGCCTGCCGGTACCACATGGCGCCCGGCCACTGGCAGGTGGTCAAGTCCGGCCATCAGGGGCGCCGTCGCTGGGGCCGGGTCGACGCCATCCCGGTCGCCGACGCTCCGCTCAAGGCGGTGAAGCTCGCCGAGCGCTGCGCCGAGCTGGTCGGCGACGGTCTCTACGGCGTCGACATCAAGGAAGTGAAGGGCCGCTTCCTCGTCATCGAGGTGAACGACAATCCGAGCATCGAGGGCGGTGAAGAGGATCGCGTTCTCAAGCAGGATCTCTACGATCAGGTGATGGGCTCGATCTACCGTCGCCTCGAGCACAAAGGCCGGAGCGTGCCGGCGCCGTGACGGCGGACAACGACGACCGCCGGCCGCTCCACCTGTTCGAAGCGACCGGGATCGAGCTCGAGTACATGATCGTCGACGCGCGGACGCTCGCCGTCCGTCCGATCGCCGACCGCCTGCTGGCCGTTGCCGGCAGCGGGGACGGAAGCGACGTCGAGCGCGGCGCGGCGGCCTGGTCGAACGAGCTCGCGCTCCACGTCGTCGAGATCAAGACCAACGGTCCGGTGGCGCGCCTCGGTGGCGTCGGCGAGCTGATGCAGTCGCAGATCCGGGAGATCGGCGGGCTGCTCGAGCCGCTCGGCGCGCGCTTGATGCCGACCGCGATGCACCCGTTCATGGATCCCCACTCGGAGCTGCGGTTGTGGCCGCACGAGAACGACGTCGTCTACCGGACCTTCGATCGCATCTTCGACTGTCGAGGCCACGGCTGGGCCAACCTCCAGAGCGTCCACGTCAACCTGCCGTTCGCCGGTGACGACGAGTTCGGGCGACTCCATGCCGCGATCCGGGTGGTGCTGCCGATCCTGCCAGCGTTGGCCGCGAGCTCACCGGCGGCGGATGGGCGATTGACCGGGCTCGCCGACACTCGCATGTCGGTCTACGCCGGCAACGCCGCCCGAGTGCCGTCGGTCGCTGGCGCGGTCGTGCCCGAGCCGATCTTCACGCAACGCGAGTACGAGGACGTCCTGCTCGGCGGGATCTACCGCGACCTGGCACCGCTCGATCCCGAGGGCGTGCTGCGTCACGAGTGGGTCAACGCGCGCGGCTGCATCGCGCGATTCGACCGCGGCGCCATCGAGATCCGTGTTCTCGACGTGCAGGAATGCCCGGCCGCCGACCTCGCCATCGCGGGGGCCTCGATCGGTGCGGTGCGCGCGCTGGTCGAGGAGCGCCACGTGAGCGCGCGCGAGCTGCGTGGGTGGTCAGTGCCGGCGCTGGCCGCCATCCTGCGCGACGCGGTCGCGGCCGGGGACGAGGCAGTCCTCCGCGACGACGACTACCTACGACTGTTCGGCTTTCCCGGCCGCGCCCCCTGCCGCGCGCGCGATCTCTGGCAGCACCTGATCGAGAGCGAGGCGCGGCGCGAACCGGCATTCACCGAGTGGGAGCCTCCACTGGCGCTCTACGTCACTGAAGGCTGTCTAGCGCGCCGTATCACGGGCGCGCTCGGTGGCAAGCCGTCGAAGGACGATTTCGACCGCGTCTATCGAATGCTCTGCGACTGCCTACACGAAGGCAGGCTCTTCATCGGTGCGTAGGGGAGCAGCTGGTCTGCTCCCCTGAGGGCGGAGACGAGCTCCGCTCCTGGAACCCCTACCTCCCACACGCGCTAGGATCGGGAGGAGCATGTCCTCTACTCAGCGGTCCGCCACCGGCGAGCTCGCCGAGCTCGCGCGCTCCTACACCTTCACCGCGCTGCCACGCGACGCGGTCACCACCGCCAAGCACTGCCTCCTCGACTGGCTGGGCACCACGCTGGCGGGATCGCGCGAGCCGCTCGCTCGCATCCTGCGCCAGCAGCTCGCGCCCGGCCGGGAGCGTGGCGAATCGACGCTCCTCGGCGCCGAGCCCGTTCGCACCTCGGCGCTGCTGGCCGCGCTCATCAACGGCGCCGCCTCCCATGCCCTCGACTTCGACGACACCCACACCACGATGAGCGGCCACCCGTCGGTGCCCGTGATCCCGGGCGCGCTGGCGCTGGCCGAGGCGCGCGGCGCGTCCGGCGCGCGGCTGCTGGCCGCGATCGTGGCCGGCATCGAGATCGAGTGCCGTCTGGGCGCGATCGTCAACCCCGGTCACTACGCCGCCGGGTTCCATGCCACCGGAACCGTCGGCACCTTCGGCGCGGCGGCGGCCTGCGCCCACCTCCTCGGTCTGGATCGCGAGCGCTTCGAGCACGCGCTGGGCCTGGCCGGCACCCAGGCCGCCGGGCTCAAGTCGAGCTTCGGCACCATGGCGAAGCCGCTTCACGCCGGGAAGGCGGCGCACGACGGGCTGCTGTCGGCGCTGCTCGCCGAAGGCGGGTTCACCGGCAATCCACGGATCGTCGAGAGCCGCCAGGGATTCGCCGAGACGCTGCACGGCTCGATCGCCCCGGAAGCGGCGCTAGAGCGGCTCGATCGTTACCGCGATCGATTCCTCGTTCGCGACACCCTGTTCAAGTACCACGCCGCCTGCTACCTCACCCACTCGGCGATCGACGCGACGCGCCGTCTGCGGGAGTCCTCCGGCCTCCGTCCGGAGGCGATCGATTCGATCGTGGTCGAGGTGCCGGCGAGCTCGCTCGACGTCTGCAACATCCAAACGCCCGTGACCGGGCTCGAGGGAAAGTTCTCGCTGCGGGCGACCGTGGCTCTCGGCTTCCTCGGCGCCGATACCTCCCAGCTCGACACCTTCACCGACGATCGGATGCGTAGCGCCGAGCTGGTCGCGATGCGGGACCGCGTGACGGTGGCGACCACCGCCGGCACGCCGCCGACCGCCACTCCGGTTCGGGTGCGTACTCGCGACGGGCGCGAGCTGCGCGCCGTCTGCGACGTGGGCTCACCGGCCACCGACCTCGTCGATCAGGGGCGGCGGTTGGAGGCCAAGTTCGTCGCGCTGGCGGCGCCCGTGATCGGCAGCGATCGCGCCGCCGACCTGCGCGCCCTGGTCGCAGCGATCGAGACGCTGCCGAGCGTGGCGCCGCTGATCGAGGCCGCCGCGCTCGAGCGCAGCGCTGGCCCATCCCCGGTTGGGGCGGGGAGGGCCCACTGACCGGCGCCCCCCGGTCCGCCCGGCGCCGCACCAGCAAAACGGCCGGGCAAGCCCGGCCGTTTTCATCGACTTCGTAGGTATCGGTTCGGAATCAGAGCGCGGCCATCATCTGCTTCGCCGCCTTGGCGTCGGGATGGTTGGGCGCCATCTCGATGAACTGCTGCAGGTGCGTCTTCGCGGTCGCGTTCGCGCCCGCCGACGCCAGCGCGCGGCCCAGATGGTAGTGCGCGACCGCGACGTCGGGCTTGACCTCGATCAACGCCTCGAGCGTCTTGGTCGCCGCCGCCACGTTGCCGTTGTCGAAGTCCTCACCCGCGATCTTGGCGACCTCCTCACCGGCGCTGGGGGCCTTGGCGACATAGGCCTGGAGCGCGCTCTTCATACGGTCGTCATCGAGGGCGCGCAAGGAGAAGAACCGCATGCGCAGCCCGTCGACCGAGTCCGGCTTGGCCTTGAGCAGCTTGTCGATGTAAACCAGCGCTTCTCTGTAGTTCTGCTTGTTGAACTCGATCGCGGCGATGTTCTGGTGCGCCTGCTCGAAGTTGGGGTCGAGCTCGGCCGCGAGCTTGAACCGCTCCACCGAGCCGGGGATGTCCCCTTCCTTGTTCTTGACTACACCCGAGTTGTAGACGCGCGGCGCCAGCTCGGCCTTGGCCTTCGGATCGGTGATCTTGGCGAGGGCGGCTTTGGCCTTGTCGTCCTGGCCGGCCTCGAAGTAGGTCTCGAACGCGAGCTGGTAGAGCTCGGGCCGGACGTCGGTCGGCGCCAGCTGCTGGTACTTGTCGAGCGCCGCGGCGGCCTCGGGCCACTTCTTGAGACCGTGGTACGCCGCGGCCAT
>DATAFT010000266.1:0-20942 GCA_036257295.1 Thermoanaerobaculia bacterium | reverse complement strand
GTTCACCGCCACCTTCCCCGACGGGACGCAGGAGGTGCTGCTCGAGGTGCCGCGCTACGACTTCGGTTGGCAGACCAGCTACGAGTTCCTGAAGCCGCGCGTGCTGCCCGCCGGGACGCGCCTCGACGTCCAGCTCTGGTTCGAGAACACACCGCAGCGCGCGGCGGCGAACGGCTTTTCCAACGAGAAGGCGGTGCGCTGGGGCGGACCGACGACCGACGAGATGGATCTCGGGTTCCTGAGCTTCGTCTATCTGGACGAAGAACCGGCTGCCGCTACGGCGGCTACCGGCGCCCGGTAGGCAAGCTCGGGGTAGCGGCCGGGTTACCGGTCGAATCCCTTCTGTTCGAGGGCGCTCTTCAGGGGCGCCCTCTGTTTTCGCGGCGTTCGGCGTTCGGTAGATTCTGCTCGATGAAGGCCATCTGGTTCACCGAGCACGGCGGGATCGACGTGCTCCGGTTCGGCGAGTTCGCCGAGCCCGTGCTCGAGCCCGGCCAGGTTCGCGTGCGCGTGCGCGCCTGCTCGCTCAACTACCACGACGTGTTCACGCGGCGGGGCATGCCGGGGATCAAGGTGCCGCTGCCGATGATCCTGGGCTGTGACTGCGCGGGCGAAGTGCTCGAGCTCGGTCCTGGAGTCTCCGGCTGGGAGCGGGGCGACCGCGTGCTGGTCGACCCGGTCGAGCCTCTCGCCAGAGGCCGGTTCCGCTTCATCGGCGACAACGCGCTCGGCGCCTACGCCGAGAGCGTGGTGGTGGGCGCCGGCCAGCTCCTCGCCCTGCCCGAAGCGGTTTCGTTCGAAGACGCCTCCTGTCTCCCGGTTGCGTACGGGACCTCGCATCGCATGCTGCGCACTCGCGGCCAGCTCCGCGCCGGCGAGACCGTGCTCGTGCTGGGCGCGAGCGGCGGCGTCGGGACCAGCTGCGTCCTGCTCGCCAAGCTGCTGGGCGCTTACGTGATCGCCGCCGCGGGCTCGGAGGCCAAGTGTCGCAGACTGGCCGAGCTGGGCGCCGACGAGACCATCGATTACAACGAGATCGACTTCGCGAGCTACTGCCGCGAGCGCACCGGCGGCCTGCTCGCCGGCGGTGGTTACGACATGGTGGTGAACTTCACCGGCGGTGACACCTGGGCGCGCTCGCTGCGCTGCGTCAAGGCCGGCGGCCGCCTCCTCACCTGCGGTGCCACGGCCGGGTTCGATCCACCCACAGACATCCGCTACATCTGGAGCGGCGAGCTCGACGTGCGCGGCTCGAACGGCTGGCGGCGCGTGGATCTCCAGGCCCTGCTCGACCTGGTGGCGAGCGGCGGCCTCGATCCGGTGATCGATCGCGTGGTGCCGCTCGAGGAGGGGATCGAAGCGCATCGGGCGATGGAGGAGCGGGCCTTCTTCGGCAAGATCGTGATCGCGCCTCAGAACAGTGCTGTTTAGCACTTTTCTGATGCTGACAATATTGGCGCCGAGGACGGCGCATGAGTGGCATCGAGCGTCTCGGGCACGAGCTCTGGACCGTGAGCCGCCGCCTCCCCATCCGCGGCATCGGCGACCTCGGCTCGCGCATGACCATCGTGCGTTTCGACGATCACTCCTTGATGCTGCACTCGCCGGTCGAGCTCGATCCGGATCTCCTGACCACGCTCGGGCAGCTCGGCGAGGTGCGGTGGTTGATCGGACCCAGCAAAGCCCACCACCTGTTCCTCGCCGCCTACCGGGATGCTTTTCCGAACGCCTCGATGTGCGGCGCACCGGGCCTGCCGGAGAAGCGCAAGGACCTCGATTTCGACCACGTGCTGGGGGGCGCCGCCGCCGGGTTGGCCGGGTGACGTTGCAATGGAGCTGGTGGAGGGCGCCCCGTTCATGAACGAGATCGCGTTCCTCCATCGACTCAGCGGGACCCTGGTGCTCACCGACCTCGTGTTCAACGTCGAGCCGGGGCTCGAGAATCAGGCGCGCATCTTTCATCGCCTGGTCGGCGCCACCGACCGTTTCGGTCCGCACCGGTTGATCCGGCTGGGCATCCGAGATCGCAAGGCGGCGCGCCGGTCGCTCGATCGGATCCTGGCCTGGGATTTCGATACCGTCGTCATGTCTCATGGCTCCGTGGTGCGCTCGGGCGGTCACGATCTGATCGAGCAGGCCTTCGCCTACCTGCGCTGAGGCCCGAGGCATGAGCAAGAACCGACTCGAGGCGTTCAGCGACGGCGTGATCGCGATCCTCATCACGATCATGGTGCTCGAGCTCCGGGTGCCGCACGGCGACACGCTCGCCGCGCTCGAGCCCCTGGCTCCGGTCTTTCTCAGCTACGTGCTCAGCTTCGTCTACCTCGGCATCTACTGGAACAACCACCATCACATGCTGCACGCCGCCGAGCGCGTGACCGGACCGGTGCTGTGGGCGAACCTCCACCTCTTGTTCTGGCTGTCGCTGGTGCCGTTCGTCACGGGGTGGATCGGGGAGAACCACTTCGCGGCGGTGCCGACGGCGGGCTACGGGCTGGTGCTGCTGCTGGCGGCGTTCGCGTATCTCGTCCTCCAGCGGACGATCATCGCGGCGCAGGGCCCCGACTCGCTCCTCGCCAGAGCGGTCGGCACCGACTGGAAGGGGAAGGTGTCGCCGATCCTCTACCTGGTCGCTATTCTGGCTTCGTTCCAGCTCCGCTGGGTCTCGCAGGCGATCTACGTGCTGGTCGCTCTGATCTGGCTGGTGCCCGATCGCAGGATCGAGCGAGTCCTGTCATCATCCGAGTCGTAGGGCCTCTCGCTCCTCGCAACAAAATGGTTGGTGTCGTGAGCTCTTCTCCTCTGATCTCCGTCCGCGGTCTGGTCAAGCACTACCGGGTGCCGATCCGCCCGCCCGGTCTCGGCGCGGCGATGAAAGCGCTCTTTCGCCGCAACTACAAGGTGGTGCGCGCGGTCGATGGCATCGAGCTCCAGATCGCCGCCGGCGAGCGGGTCGGGTTCCTCGGGCCCAACGGCGCCGGCAAGACCACGACGCTCAAGATGATGGCGGGTCTGCTGTACCCCACCGCCGGCGAGGTCCGGGTGGCCGGGTTCAACCCGGCCGAGCGGCAGCCCGACTTCCTCCGCAAGATCATGTTCGTCGCTGGCCAGAAGCAGCAGCTGCTGTGGGACCTGCCGCCGGCCGAGACCTTCGAGCTCAACCGCGCGATCTACGGTGTGACGCGGGAGAGCTATCGCCGAGTGCTCGACGAGTTGATCGCGGTGCTCGAGCTCGAGCCCCTGCTCGAGAAGCCGACGCGTCAGCTCTCGCTCGGCGAGCGCATGAAGTGCGAGCTGGCGGCCGCGCTCATCCATCGCCCCACCGTCCTGTTCCTCGACGAGCCCACCATCGGCCTCGACGTCACCATGCAAGCCGCGCTGCGCTCCTTCATCCGCCGCTACAACGAGGAGCACGGCGCCACCGTCCTGCTCACCAGCCACTACATGGTCGACGTGGCGTCGCTGGCGTCGCGCGTGCTGGTGATCGACCACGGCCGCCTGACCTTCGACGGGCTGCTCGCCGACCTGGTGCGGCGCGTCCATCCCTATCGGCGATTGACGCTGCGGCTCGGGGAGCCGCCGGCGCGCGGCGCGCTCGAGGCCCTCGGCGCCCGGGTCGTCTCGTTGTCGGACGGCGTGGCCGTGCTCGAAGTCGGTGAGGAGAGCTTGAAGCCGCTGGTCGCGCAGGCGCTCGAAACGCTGCCGGTGGTCGACTTGACGGTCGAGGAGGCGCCGCTCGAGGACGTCATCTCCGAGCTCTTCACCCGCCGACCGGGTCGCCCGGACGACGGCGAACGGCGGGAGCGCGACGGCGATCGCGGCGGCGGCGACCGATCCGGCGTGCTCGAACCGGCCACGGTCGAGACGCGCAGCGAGGATCGCGCGTGACCGTCGCCGGCGCTCGTGCCACCGCCTCGCCGCCGCCGGCCACGAGGCGCCGCGCGCGCGGGCCGCTGCGGGCCCTGCCGGTGATGCTGCGCGTCCACTTCGCCGAAGCGATCGCGTGGCGCGCCGAGTTCCTGATCTGGGTGCTCGCCTACACGCTGCCGCTCATCATGCTGGCGCTGTGGTCGGCGGTGGCGCGCGAGGCGCCCGTCGGCCGCTTCGGCGAGCGCGAGTTCCGCGCCTATTTCCTGGTGACGCTGGTGTTCCGGCTGCTGGCCGCGTCGTGGGTGGTGTGGGACATGAGCTTCCAGATCCGCCAGGGAACGATCGCGGCGCGTCTGCTGCGCCCGGTGCACCCGCTGATCCAGTTCGCGGCGCAGCAGGCGGCGGCGATTCCCCTTCGCCTCGCGCTGGCCACCCCGATCGCGGCCGCGGCGATCGCCTGGGTCGGCGCCGCCGCGATCAGCCACGATCCGCTCCATCTCCTCTCGCTGCCGATCCTGCTCGCCGGCGCCTGGGCGATGACGTTCCTGGTGATGGCGATCATCGGCAGCCTCTCCTTCTTCTGGGAGAGCGCGCTCGGCATCTTCGATCTCTGGCTCGGCTTCTATTTCCTCTTCTCCGGCTACCTGATGCCGCTCGAGCTCCTGCCCGCACCGTTGCGCGCGGTCGGCGAGTGGTTGCCGTTCCGCTACATGCTGTCGTTCCCGGTCGAGGTCACGCTCGGCCTGGTCGATCGGCGGGAGCTGCTGCAGGGCCTCGCGATCCAATGGGGCTGGACGGCGGTACTCACCATCGGTGCGATCGCGACCTGGAACGCCGGCGTGCGCCGATACTCGGCCTTCGGCGGATGAGTACGACCTCGAGCCTGTTGCGCTACCCACGCCTACTCGCGCTACAGGCGCGCATGTCGCTGCTGGTGTCGCTCCAGTATCGTCTCGACTTCTTCCTCACGTTCTCTCTCGGCCTCTTCTGGTCGGTGAGCGCCCTGGTTCCGCTGCTCGTGCTGTTTCGACTGCGCACCGGTGTCGCGGGTTGGACCTGGCCCGAGGCCCTGCTGGTCGCCTCGTTCTTCCTGATGATCAAGAGCGTCTTGTCGGCGATGATTCAACCCTCGGCGGTGGCCACCGTCGAGCAGATCCGCCTCGGTACCCTCGACTTCGTCCTGCTCAAGCCCGCCGACTCGCAGTTCCTGGTCACCACCAGCCGGCTCGAGCTGGCGCGGGTGTCGGACTTCTTTGCGGGCCTGGTGCTGCTCGGGATCGCGCTCTACCAGCGCGGCGAGCCGCCGACGGTGACCGGAGTGCTGCTCGCGATCTGGATCTTCGGCGCCGGTGTCGCCATCCTCTATGCGCTGTTCGTGCTGGTGTTGTCGATGGCGTTCCTGTTCGTCAAGATCGACAACCTGTCCTACCTCATGGCGTCGATCTTCGACGCGGCGCGCTGGCCGTCGAGCATCTTCCGCGGCGCGTTGGCCCTGATCTTCACCTTCGTCATCCCGCTCGCCGTGATGACGACCTATCCGTCGCTCGCGCTGCTCGGCCGCGTCGGCGCCGGTCGGGTCGCGATCGCGACCGTGGTGGCCGCGTTCTTCGTCGCGCTGTCGCGGTTGGCGTGGGTGCGGGCGATCCGGCGCTACACCAGCGCCGGTGGCTGACGGCGGCCGCGGCGCCGAACCACCGGCACCATCCGCGCTGACGAGCTGGACAGGACGGCGGCGGTGAACGGGCTCGGGGGCACGCTCTCGCACTCCTCGCCTTGACGGATCCGGCGCCAGAGCGGGTCGGGGAACCGGAAGCCGTGCGCTGCCTCGCCGTCTTCGCGCGGCTGCGAGCGATCGAGATCGACCATCACGGTCGATTGCCGCGCTGGAACCGCCGCCAAGGCGACCGCCGTAGCTGCTGGCAGGCGCCCGCCGACTCGGAGGCCGGTGGTGCCGGGGGCGGCCGCGGCCGGTCCGGCGTCGGCGATCTGGCGCGACGGGCCTCGCGTCGATGGCCAGCTCCGCTCGGCTCCGAACAACGACCATTCGCTCGCGCGCTGGGGACGCTCGAACAGCGGCTGGAGCGACGGCAGCAGATGGTTCCAGACCTGGACCGCGGCCGAGCTGGTGAAGCTGTAGTCGGCGGCCGCCTCGCCCGGCACGTAGACCAGGATGGTTCCGTAGAAGCGATCCCCGACCGTGAAGACGAAGGAAGCGGTGCGGTTCATGACACCGGCGCGCGACGCGGGCACGCCGTTGCGCTTGACGCGGTTGTCGCCGGTGCCGGTCTTGCCGCCGACGTCGAGCGTGCGACCGTCGGCGAGCTCGATCGCCTTGCGCGCGCGAGCGGCGGTGCCGCCGCGCACCACGCCCAGCAGCTCCTGCCGCGCCACCGCGGCAACCTCGCGGTGGAGCACCTGCTCGCCCTCGATCGGCTCGCGCTCGAGCACGGTCTCGAACGGCGTGCCGGCGCCGAAGTGGAAGCGGGCGAGCCGCTCGGTCGGCCGGCGCACGCCGTCGTTGACCAGGATTCCCAGGAGCTCGGCCAGCGCCGAGGGCCGATCGGCGGAGCTGCCGATGGCGGTGGCAAAGGACGGCACCAGCGAGTCGAACGGATACCCGACCCGGCGCCAGTCGCGGTGGATCTCGGCGTAGGCCTCGGTGTCGAGGAGCGTGCGGATGCGGCGGTCCTGGGCGGTCTTGTGGCCGCTGCGATGCAGCCACTCGTAGACCTCCTGCCGCGCGTCCGCGCTCGCGTCGAGTACCTCGGCGAGCGTGGCGTCGCGGTGGCGCGACAGGTACTCGATGACCCACAGCTCGAGCGGATGGACGCGCGCCACGTACCCCCGGTCGGAGAGGCTCATGCGCTCGGGGGAGAGCTGCTGGTAGAGGAGCCGCGCCGTCGGCTCGTCGACCGCGCCGCGCGGCAGCCTCGCGCGCAGGAAGCCGTCGAACGCCTCGAACGGCGCGTCCGGGCGGGTCGAGCGGTATGCGGCAGCGATGCGCTTCGGAATCGGCCGCATGCCGACCACCAACGAACCGAGCAGCTGGTCGGCGTTCTCGCCGCGGTGCTCGCGGTAGAACCGCCGCACGAAATCGGCGCCCTCGCGATCGGCGAAGCGATCGAGGTACGACTCACGCAGCGGATGGTCGGGATCGTCGAGGACTCCCGCTTCCGCGTCGGGCAATCCCGCGCGATGATGCTCTACCAGATCGCGCATGAGCCGGATGAACACCAGATTCACCGACCGATGGAACGCGGCGCGCACCGTGAGCACGCGGCCGTTGTCGTCGTCGTCGAAGTTCTGGAAGTAGTGGAGGCCTCCACCGGTGAAGAATCCCTCCCACGGGCTCGCCGAGTACTTGCGCACCATCGCGGCTTCGAGCAGAGCGTCGAGGCTGCGATCGCGCGAAGCGAGCAGGGTCTCGAGGACGAACGCGGTGAGTCGATCGGGCTCCAACGAGAGCATCTGCTCGAGCTCGGCGCGATCGGCACCGGCATAGCGGTCGTGGAGCTGAGCGATCAGCTCGAGATAGGTCACCAGCGTTCGCAGCTTGGCGGTCGACCCCAGCTCGAGCTTGGCGCCGTCGTTGAGGTCGAGCGGGCGATCGCCGCTGTCGACCTGGACGCGGACCGCGTTGGCCATCGCGCTGCGCTCGTACAGCGTGAAGCTGTAGAGCACGCCGGCCAGATCGCCGCCGCCCAGCAGCGGCGCCACGCCCGCCTCGACCGCGCCGTTGCGGTCAGCCAGGCGCAGCAGCGCTCCGGTGACGTCGCGCTGCGCTTGGGCGTCGAGAGTGGTCGTCACCTTGAGGTCGTAGCGATCGAGGTCGTAAAGACGGCTGGTCCCCAGTAGCTGAGCCACCCGCGAACGCACGGCGAGATCCGCCTTGCGAGCGGCGAGGGACGACCGGTCGCGCGGCGGCGCATCGGTGAGTCGCATGATCGGCGGCGCCGCCGCCAGGCCCGCCGGCAACATCCCGGCTTCGTCGAGCAGTGCGAGATAGCGATTGGTCAGGCGATCGAGCGCGGCCGGATCGTCGACCAGATAGTAGGCGGGCCGTCTCTGCGCGAGGAGGAGGCTCAGCACCAGACGGTAGGCGATCGCCGACTCGGGTTTGATGGCGCGATCGTCGATCGAGAGCAGCGCTCGGTTCACCGCGTCGAAGTCGGCGCCGTACCACGCCCACAAGCCGTCGCCCAGACCGTGCACCTCGCCATAGCCCGGCTGCGCCGCGAGCGGCAGCGCGTTGAGGTACTCGACCAGCGTGCTACGTCGTGCTCCTTCGGTGATGGGCCCCGAGCGATAGGCGCGCAGGCTCGCGGTCGCCATCTGGCGCAGTTTCTCGGCGCCCGATGGCGTGCGGCCGCCGGGTGAGTGTCGCGACTTCTCGAGCTGCGTCGCGAGCGTCGAGCCGCCGTGTCCCTTCCACCCGGGACGCACCAGAGCGACACCGCGGCCCACCACCGCGGTCGCCAATCGATCCCACTCGACCGCCGGGTTGCGGAACAGGTGGACGGGATCGAGCAGCTCGCGGTTCTCGATGAAGGTGAGCGTCTGCGCCACCAGCGGCGGCACCGACTCGAAGTCCTGATAGACGCGACCGGGGTAGCGGACTTCGTAGAGCCGGTCTCCCTGCGCGTCGATGATCTCGAGGCCGGTCTGCGCCTTCTCGCGATAGATGGGCGACATTCCGAAACGCACCAGCCGCTCGTGAAGCGGCGCCAGCCGCGCTTGAGCCACCACGCGCCAGCCGTCCTGGTGCAGGCGCTCGAGCTCACGGGGCAGGCGCGCGTACCCGAGCCGCTCGTCGTAGGGACCTGGGTGTTGCAGCTCGATCGCGGGCGCGGGTCCGGCGCCGAGCTTGCTGTCGAGCTTGGACGCCAGGCTCGAGAACAACCACGCCTGCCCGCGGAAGGTCCGCGCTTCGAGCACCGCCGCGGCGACGACAGCGAGGGCGAGCGCGGGCAGCAGGAGCCAACGACCGACCCGCCGCGCGTCGAGACTGCGGGCGGGTCGCATCCTCCCGGCGGTCGTAGGTCGACCGCGAAACGCGCGCCGACGTCGCGCTGGCAGGTCGAGCGGGTAGAGGGTCACGGAGTTACCACCTGGATGAGCTGTTGGGTCGCAGTGTCGGTCAACGTTTGGTCGGCGCTTGGAGCGGGGAGCCGTCTGCCGGCGCTGCCGGCGGTGGCTGCGAAGGGGCCGCAGGCCGGATCGGTGCCGATTCGGTACCGGTTTCGGCCGTTCTGGTAGTCGCCTCGTCCTCGTTCTTTCGGTCCCGCTTCATGTCGCTCTCGACGTACTGGCGCCCCGAGGGCTGGCCTTCATTCAGGCGCACTCTTCCTACCCTTCCCAACTTGCCCGTGAGGGGAAATATTCACCATCCAGCGTCCTCACGATACGCGCCTCAGGTGTTTGCTTTCATGGGACTTTGGTCCCTCTCCCTCCTTCTGGCCCGCCGGAGAAGGGGAGGAAATTCGCTGTTCCGACTCCAGAGCGGGGTCAGCAAGACGCATTCCCACGAGCTTTGGGCCTCCCGCCGCGCCGGGAGAGGAGGCGAAAACGGAAAAGATGTTCTTGACAACCGATTTTTTCGGAAGTAATAATTCCGGTAACGGAACGGTGCCCGTTCCGAACGTCCTCGCCCGAACCTCCAGGAGTCCCAGCTTTGCTTCTTCGCGCTCTTCTCGACGTCGAGCCGGTCCGGCTCCAGCAACGCCTCGAGGCGCTCCTCGAGCAGTGCGGGGTACTGATCACCGGGAGCGCCAGCCGTCACCGTGACCTCTGGCAGCGACTGTCGAGCGAGGATGTCGATCTCGTGCTGCTGGTCCCGTCGAGACTACCGGGGTCGCCGGCCAGCCTGGTGGCGTCGGTGCGACAGCTTCCCGACGCCCCCGAGGTGATCGTCGTCGTCGGCGACGACCATGCCGAGCAGCGCTCCGAGATGCTCGCCGCCGGCTGTCTCGCCGTCCTCTACGACGGCGTGTCGGACGCGATCCTCCTCGACACGCTGCGATCCCTGGTCGAGCGCCGCCGCCAGGACGGATTGCGCCGGCTCAAAGCGGAGCGTCCCGAGGAGCGCTACAGCCTCAACGACTTCGTGCTGGTGAGCCCGGCGATGCAGCGCTTCGTCGCCGTCGCGCGGCGTGTGGTCGCCGCCGACAGCTCACTCCTCGTCCTCGGCGAGACCGGCGTGGGCAAGGAGCGGCTGGCGCGCGCGATCCACGCCGAGAGCCCGCGCGCGCGAGGCCCGTTCGTGGCCGTCAACTGCGGCGCCTTGCCCGAGGGCCTGCTCGAGAGCGAGCTTTTCGGGCACGAGCGTGGCGCCTTCACCGGCGCGGTGGCGTCGCGCAAAGGCCACTTCGAGCTCGCTCACGAAGGCACCATCTTCCTCGACGAGATCGGCGAGATGCCGCTGCACCTGCAGGTGAAGCTGCTGCGCGTGCTCGAGGAGCGGCGCCTGCAGCGCGTCGGCGGACAGCGGCCGATCGGCATCGACGTGCGCGTCATGGCGGCCACCAACCGCGACCTCGAGGCCGAGATGGGTGCCGGACGCTTCCGTAACGACCTCTACTATCGCTTGGCGGTGGTGACCTTGACGCTGCCGCCGTTGCGCGATCGCAGCGAGGACATTCCCGATCTGGTGGAGAGCTATCTCCGTCATTTCCGGCTGCTGCTCGGACGCCAAGTGCGCGGCATCCGACCCGAGGCGTTGTCGGCGCTGAGCACGTACGCCTGGCCCGGCAACGTGCGCGAGCTCATCAACGTGATGGAGCAGACGGTGCTCCTGTGTCCGGGAGCCGAGATCGAGCTCGCGGACCTGCCGCGGCGCATCACCGGATCGATGCGCCTCGAGGACCGGCGCTCGCTTCAGCCGGTGGCAGCGGGCAATGGCGACCTCGATCCCCACTGGCTCGACAAGACGCTGCCGGACGCCAAGCGCGAGGTGGCCGAGGCCTTCGAGCGGACCTATCTCAGCCTCCTGCTGCGCTCGACCAAGGGCCGAGTGGGGGAGGCGGCCCGCCGGGCGGGCATTACCCCCCGATTCCTTTATGATCGGATGCGTCATCACGGACTGCGCAAGGAGGCCTATCGTGTGGCATCCTGAAGTCGCCGCCAGGCGCGGGGCGCAGCCCCGCGTTTCGGCTGCTCCGGTGTGGCCTGGAGCAGCCAGAGGGAAGCGCGGTTCCCAAGGTGGCATCCGATTTGCTCAATCCAGACGAAAGAGCGGCAGAGAAGTCTCTGCATCACAGCCCCCGCACCCGGGGGGGCGCCTTCGCTCGGGAACCGACGCCGGGGATGTCGGGGATCGCGAGGCGATCCCTCAGGAGGGTAGGAGAATGACGAAGTTCCGTGTCGCTCTGATCGCGATCGCCATGGTGGCGTTCGCGGTCGGCTGCGCGAAGCCGCCACAGGCAGAGATCGATTCGGCCAAGGCCGCGCTCGAGTCAGCGCGCGCCGAGGCTGCGGAGTACGCCCCCGAGGCGTTCTCCGCCGCCGAGGACGCGATGGCGAACCTCGAGACCGAGCTCAAGGCGCAGGAAGAGAAGTTCGCTCTCATGCGTCGCTACGAGACGTCGAAGCAGCTCGCCGCGTCGGCGACTGACGCCGCCAATACCGCGGCGCAACAGGCGACCGCCGAGAAGCAGCGTCTCCAGCAGCAGGCCAACGACCTGATCGCCCAGGCGAAGACCTCGATCACCGAGGCCGGTACCCTGGTCGACTCAGCCCCCAAGGGCAAGGGATCGCAGGCCGACATCGCCGCCCTCAAGGCGGACCTGGCGGCGGCGGAGAGCTCCCTGGCCGAGGCCGAGGCCGCGGTTGCCGCCGGCAAGTACAAGGATGCGGTGGCCAAGGCCGAGAGCGTTCAGCAGAGCGTGCAGAGCGTGAAGACCGCGGTCGAGGAAGCCATGGCCGCCAAGGGCGGTCGCAAGGGCACCTAAGAAGCGGTCGTCCGGTACAATTGCAGTTCAGTGGCGAGCGCACTCCCCGGGTGCGCTCGCCCTTGCTTTATCGGGACCGGGGAGGGATGACGAGTCTGGCGTCGGAGGCGCGGAGAACAGCCTCCGCCCGATGGTTGCGGTGAGCCGGAGCTCTCCGGCGCGGAATCGGTCGAGTAAACACCCGGGCGGAGTCGAGTGCGCGTGCTACGACGGATACTGATTGCGCTGGCCATCGTCGCGGTGTTGGCGTTGATCGTCGCCGCGGTGACGCCGGTCGCCCTGGGGTGGACGGACCCACCCGACTACGGCCGGCAGGTTGCCGAGCGGGCACTGGCCGAGGCGCGCGCCTCGCTGGCGCGTGACTGGGCACCGGAGCTCTTGCGTCGCGCCGAGACCACCATGCGCATCAACCGTGATGCCGAAGTCCTGGAGAGTCACCGCCTGTTGCCGCTGCGCGACTTTCGGGTGATTCGCGTCGGCTACGACCGCGCCGAAAAAGAATCCCGCCTCGCTATCGCAGAAGGAGAGAAGCGCGCCGCCGACTTGGAGAAGATCGCGAGCGACCAGCTCGATCGCGCCGAGTCCGCCATTGCGTCGGCCGAAGAGGTGCTCGACGCCGCCGGCCGGCAAACCGACCTGCGCGGCCGCTTGGCGCGAGCCCGCTTGCTCTACGACGAATCGCGCCTGCGCTACGAGGACGGCGACTTTCCCTACGCGCGCGATCGTGCGGCGCTGGCCGAGGAGCAGGCGATCGGCGTCGTCAAGCGGGCGACGGCGATGATGGAGCGTTACGTGGATGCCGGCGAAGTCGCGCGCTGGCAGCGCTGGATCGACGACACCATCCGCTGGTCGAAGCGGACCGGCGAGCCCGCGATCGTCGTCAGCAAGGACGACCATCGGCTCACGCTGTATCAGAGCGGCCGCGAAGTGCACACCTTCCCAGCCGACATCGGCCTCAACAACCTCAACGGCAAGGTGCGCGCCGGCGATCACGCCACGCCCGAGGGCCGCTACAAGGTGACCTCCAAGCGCAACGTCGGTCAGACCGCCTTCTACAAGGCGTTCATGCTCGACTACCCCAACCAGGAGGATCGCAAGCGGTTCGACGAGCTGCGCCGCAAGGGCGAGATCCCGCGCGGCGCCGGGCCCGGCAACCTGATCGAGATCCACGGCGAGGGCGGGCGCGCCAAGGATTGGACGCGAGGCTGCGTCGCGGTCTCGAACGACCACATGGATAAGCTGTTCAAGCTGGTGCGAGTGGGCACCCCGGTCACCATCGTCGGCGGCCGCGGCGAAGGTGGCGTGTTCTCGGGACTGGTTCGGAGCTACGCGACCACGGAAGGCGCAAGCGATGACACAGCCCTCGATTGATTCGTTGGCGAGAGCGGCGTTCGTCGAGGCGGCGCCTCGGCGGCCGCGACTCGACAGCCTGATCGCCCCGCTGGCGCTGGCGATGAGCGTCGCCGCGGTGATGGTTGCGGGCGTCGCACTCTTGAGCGTCGTCGGCGCGTGGGCGGGCGGCTACCGCTACGAGCCGCTGCGCGAGGCCCTGGCGCACGCTCCGTCGATCCCGACCGCCGCCGGCGCGAGCGACCCCAAGAACCTGAGGAAGCTCGAGGCCGAGTCGAAGAAGCTGCTCGCCTCGCTCGAGCGCCGGACGCCGCGCTCGAGCTACGTGGTGGTCGATCGGACCAACAACCTGCTCTATCTACGCAGCTCCGGTGAAGTCGCGCTCCAAGCGGTCTGCTCGGCGGGATCGGGCAGCATCCTCAAGGAGCCCAACGGCAAGCGCACCTGGGTGTTCGACACGCCGCAGGGTCAGTTCAAGGTGATCTCGATCCTCAAGAACCCGATCTGGCGCAAGCCCGACTGGGCTTTCATCGAGGAGGGCGAGCCCATCCCCACCAACATCAACGATCGTTTCGAGCCCGGCATGCTCGGCGAGTACGGTCTCTACTTCGGCGACGGGTACCTCATCCACGGCACGCTCTACGAGCGGCTCCTGGGCCGCAACGTGACGCACGGGTGCATCCGGCTCGGCAAGAAGGATCTGCGCGAGCTGGTTCAAGCGACGCGGCTTGGCACTCAGATCTACATCTTCTGAGCGGTGCGCTAGCAGGGCGTTGCGTAAGTCAGTGTCGCACCGCCCTGCTAGCCATCCCATTGGGCGATCCGATCCGGCGGACCGGATCGGTCGCCGGGCGCCGCGGCGTTGGCTGCTGCGCGCCGCGTTGGTCGCGGTCGGCGTGCTGGCGCTGTGGCCCACGGCCGGCTCGGCCGGCGCCCGTGCCGACGACGACGCCAAGGCGTCCGCGTTGACAGCGCGCAACGAGTCGATTCGCCGCGAGCTGGAGCTCGCCGAAAGCGACTCGTTCTACCTCGTCCTCGACGATCGCGTGTCGACGCTGATGTTGATGTACAAGGGAGCGCCGCTGCGCGAGACGAGCATCGAATCGGCCGAGATCGGCGAGCCGCGCGCGCGCCATGGCGGCGATGACGAGCCGATCGATCTCTACGCGATCTGGAGCGCCGGTGCGCTCCATCCCCCGCGCATCAACGTCCGTGAAGAGGTGATTCCGCCGCCGATGGCGGGGGCGGCGACGCCGCAGCCCGAGCCGACCGCGGAGCACGCCGAGCAGGGCGAGTTCCTCGAGGGAGGAGATCCGGCGCCGGGCGCCACTCCCGAGCCGGAGGTGGAAGAGGTCGAGATCCCGAAGACACCGGAAGAGCTCTACCCGGTGCCCGTCTCCTACGAGATCCGGTTCGCCGAGGGTCTCACCGTCGAGGTGGCGCGGTCGGAGACCGCGCACGCCGCCGCCACGGCTGCCGCGGGCAAGAGCGCCGCTGGCGCGCCGGTGGCGGGCGACGATCCGGCCGCCTATCCGACGCCGCCGAGCCCGAGCCTGTGGGAGCGTCTCACTCGCGTCGCCCGCCATGCGACGCTGGTGCGTCCCGCGGGCGAGCGCGTTCGCCTGCGCATCGTCATCGACTCACTCGACGCCGATCGTCTGTTCCGGTCGCTGCCCGCCGACGTCAAGATGTTGATTCGTCGTCCCCCCGCCGCGTAGGTCTTCGTTTCTCCATCGCCAGCGTGGTGAGGACGGCGAGCACGGACAGGGCGCCGCCGACCGCGAACGCTTTGGTGGCGCCGCCATGGCCCATCTGGTCGCTGCCGTAAGCGAGCGTGAGAATGGTGATGCCGAAGGCGTTCCCTACCTGGGAGAGCAGGCGGTTGGCCGCCGACGCGATGCCGACGTCTTCCATCGGCACGGCGCCCGCGACCGCCGAGTTGAGCGGCGGCACCGCGATGCCGTTGCCCAGACCCTGGAGCACGAGGCCGCCGCCGAACCAGAACAGGGAGCCGTGGTCGGTGCCCAGCGCGATCAAGGCGAGGCCGAGCGTCATCACCACGGTGCCGGTCGAGGCCGTCGATCGCGCGCCCACGCGGCCGGTCAGATAGCCGCCCAGCAGCGAGGCCGCGGTCAGCGCGCCGGTGCGCAGCAGCATCACCAGCGAAGCCACCGTCACCGACGATCCGAACGTCTCGAGGAAGATGAGCGGCGCCAGCACGAACGCGCCCATGTAGGCGGCGCCCATGAATCCGTTGGCGAGGATGGGCGCGGTGAAGTCGCGCAGCGAGAAGTACTCGAGCGGCAGCAGCGGCTCCGCGGTCCGTCGCTCGATCGCGGTGAACACCACCAGGCTGACGCAGCCCAGCAGCGCCGGCAGCCAGACCCACGGCGAGGCCGCGCCCACGTCGCGGAGTCGACCGAGCGCGAGCATGAACCCGGTCATGCCCAGGGCGAGCGTGACCGATCCGGCGACATCGAAGCGGACGTTGCGGGTCGGCGTCTCGTCGAGCACGGCGAGCGCGATCGCGAGCGCCGCCACCGCGATCGTGCCCTGGATGACGAAGACCACGCGCCAGCCGAGCAGGTCGACCAGCGGGCCGCCCACCACCAGGCCCAGCGCCGGCGCCAGGGCGCCGGTCATCGACCAGTAGCCCATGGCGCGCGCCCGCTGGAGCGGCCCGAACACGTTCCAGATCAACGCCATCGAGCTGGGCTGCGTGGCCGCGCCGAGCATGCCGGCGAGCGTGCGCAACACGATGAGCGACGGCGCGTTCCAGGCGAACACTGTGACGAACGCGATCACCGCCGAGGCGATCGAGCCGGCGAGGAAGACGCGACGGTGGCCGCGCAGGTCACCGACCTTGCCGAGCAAGGGCAGTGAGATCGCCGAGAGGAGCAGCGGCGCCGAGATCACCCATGCCATCGTCGTCTCGCTGGCGTCGAGCTCCTGACCGATGACGCGCAGCGACACGGTGAGGATGGTCACCGGAAAGGTGGTGACGAACATCCCCGCGAGCGAAGCCAGCAGCACCCAGGTCGGGTAACTGCCCCGCGCCTCGAGGCGGGCGCGCAATCGTGGGCGCCAGCCAGGATGCTCAGTAGCCGTCGTCATCCCCAGATGTCCGCCAGCCGACACCGAATCCAGCGTCGCTCTGCCTACACTGCCGCCCGAGCTCGACGCTAGGGAGGGAAAGGAACGCCATGAACATCCTTCTCACCGTGATCCTCGGCGGCATCGTGGGCTGGCTCGGCAGCATCGTCATGAAGACCAACGCGCAGATGGGGATGATCGCCAACGTCGTCGTCGGCATCATCGGTTCTCTCCTGGGGTTCGGCGTCGCTTCATGGTTGGGGATCGCCGCCGACAACACCATCGTGCAGTTGCTGGTCGCTCTGGTCGGAGCGATCGTTCTCATCGCCGTTCTCAAGCGCTCAAGATCCTCAAATAGAGCTGACGCGGCGATCAGCGGGCTGCGTCGTCGGCGCGGCGCGGCCGTATGCTAGACGACGTTGGCGCGTGGCGGATCCAGATCGCGACTGCTCGACCCCGGCGAGCCTCGTCCGTTCCTGGTCGAGCGTCCTGCCGGCGCTTCCCCCTTCTTTCTCACCTGCGATCACGCCGGGCATCTCATACCGCGAAGCCTGGGTGATCTGGGCGTCGACGATCGCGCCCTGCGCACGCACATCGGCTGGGACGTCGGCGCGCTCGGGGTGGCGAAGCGCCTCTCGACCCTGCTCGACGCGACGCTGGTGGCGCAGCCGTACTCGCGCCTGGTGATCGATTGCAACCGAGTCGCGGGATTCGCACAGTCGATCCTGGAGCGCAGCGAGCGCACCGACGTCCCGGGCAACGTCGGGATCGAGGAGCCCGCTCGTCGCGCGCGGGAGCGCGAGATCCTCGAGCCCTACCACGACGAGATCGAACGTCTGCTGAACGAGCGCGCGGCGGCCCATCGCCCGACGCTCTTTCTCGCCGTCCACAGCTTCACGCCGATCTACGACGGCGTGCCGCGTCCGTGGCACGTGGCGCTTTCGACCGACGACTACCGGCCGCTCGCCGAGGCGATGCTGGCCGCGCTACGCGAGGATCCCCACCTCGTCGTGGGCGACAACGAGCCCTACTCGGTCGATGACATCGACTACTCCGTTCCGCTGCACGCCGCGCGCCGCGGCCTGCCGCGCGCGCTGCTCGAGATCCGCAACGACCGGATCGAGACCGAGGCGGGGCAGGAGGAGTGGGCGCAGCGTCTGGCTGACATCCTCCGGCGCTTGCCGCAATGACGGACTTCGTTCAGGATCGAATCGATGGCCGCTGTCCCGCAGCCGTTTCGGCTCGGTGAGTGGCATGCCGAGCCTGCCCTCAACCGCATCCGGCGCGGCGATGATGAAGGTGTGCACCTCGAGCCGCGGGTCATGTCGCTGCTGGCTTACCTCGCCGAGCGCGGCGGCGAGGTCGTCGGCAAGGAGGAGCTGCTGCGCGAAGTGTGGAGCGGCGCCTTCGTCGAGGACGTGGCGGTCGCGCGGTCGATTTCCGCGCTGCGTCACGCCCTCGGCGACGACGCGGCGAGCCCGCGCTTCATCGAGACGATCCCGAAACGCGGCTATCGACTGATCGCTCCCGTCGAGCCCGCGCCAGCAGTAGTCGCTCCGGTCGCCGCCGTTCCGACGGAGGTCGCGCCGGTCGACCGCAGGCGCTTCATCGCCGGGCGCCAGCGTCTCCTGGTCGCGTCCGCTCTCCTGCTTCTCCTCGGCGCCGGCGCGGCCGCGCTTCTTCATTGGCGACATCGACCGGTCGCGACCGATGTCGCTCACCCGATGACCTCGGTCGCGGTGCTGCCGCTGCGCAATCTGTCGGGAGATCCCGAGCAGCAGTTCATCGCCGACGGCATGACCGAGGCTCTCACCGCGGACCTGTCGCAGATCCGCGCGCTGCGAGTCGTCTCCAGCGCATCGCTGCGGAGACTCGCCGGATCGCCGGCCCGCGAGGCGGCCTCCGGGCTCGACGTCGACGGTCTGATCGACGGTGCGGTCTCACGGTCCGGCGACTCGTTGCGGCTGACGATCCTGTTGATCGAGCGCAACGGATCCGAGTGACGGTCGAGCCCGGGGAGGCGGCGCGGCTGGGGCGCCGCCGTCCCGTCGACAGCGAGGCGTACGTCGCCTACCTCCAGGCGCGCAAGGCCTGGCTCTCCCGGAGCGCCGAGGGATTCGCCCTCGCTCGTCGACACTTCGCGACCGCCCTGTCGCGCGACCCCAGCTTCGCCCCGGCGCACGCCGGCCTCGCGATCTGCCGCGGCCTCGAGGCGAACCGTCTCCTCGTACCTGCGGACGAGGCCTACTCGGAGGCGAGGCGGGAGGCGGAGCGCGCTCTGGCTCTCGATCCCGATCTCGCCGAGGCGCATGCGGCCCTCGCGCTCGTTCTCGGCAGCTATCACCCTGACTTCGAGTCGTCCAACCGGGAGCTCCGGCGTGCCATCGAGCTCGAGCCGAGCAACCCCAACTACCGGATGTGGCTGGGCCAATTGCTGGTCGTCGAGACCGATCTCGCCGGCGGCATCCGAGAGCTGGAGGCCACTCTGCGCCTCGACCCGCTCTTCACCGTCGCCCTCAACTCGCTGTCGGAGTTCTTGCGCTTTGCGGGCCACCACGAACGAGCGCTGCGCATCAAGAGCGCCAGAGCGGCGCTCAAGCGTGTCGACCCTCGAGTTGACGCTTGCCCACGTCAAGACGGGCGACGTCGAGAATTCGCTGACCTGGCTCGAGCGGGCGCGCGAGGAGGGCGCGCCGGCCATCCATGAGTACCTGGCTCACATCGCATTCGATCCCTTTCCGATGCTCGGGCCTCTTCGGGGAGGACCCGCGGTTCGATCGGCTCTTGGCGGCGGCAGGATTGCCCGCCATGCGGACGTTCCGGGCGGCGGCGGACCGCGCCCGCCAGGCGGGATAGCGAGCGTCGAACGCTCGAGCTTCGTCGAGCCGGTTCGGCTGTGCGGCGAGCAGCACCCCCAGGTTCTTGATCGCGGCCAGAAGAGTCGGTTGCAGCGCGAGCGCCGCGCGGTACTGGGCCTCGGCCGCGCTTGGCTCGCCTCGCGTCTGCAGGAGAACCGCCAGGTTGTAGTGCACCCGGGCGGCGTGTGGATCGAGCTGCAACGCGGTGGCGTACTCCGCCGCAGCCGTTGCTGGATCGAGGTCGGTGGCGAGGTTCCCGAGAGTGTCGTAGGCATCGGCGCTGGTCGGGTCGAGCTCCAGGGCGAGCTCGGCGTACATGCGCGCCGTGGTCGGGACAGGGGCGATCGCGGCGGCGTCGAGGAGGAGCGAGGTGAGCGGCTCGAGCGGCGCCATCAAGTCGGGATGCTCCTCGGCCGCGAGTGGGCGCAGAAACGATCCGCGGGGGATCAGCGACGAGGAGGTAATGGTGATGCGACGTGCGCAGGAAGTACCCCTCTCCGCGACTCGGCGACTGGCCGCGGCCCCGCGCGAAGTCGAGCAGAGCGCGCAGCTTGCCGTCGTAGGGATCGAGGACCAGGTCCTGGTCCTCGAAGATCAGCCCCGCATGATCGAGCGAGCGAGCGTAGCCGGGAAGTGGAACGCCGAGCCGGCGCGCGGCAACGAGATGGAGAATCGCCCGCTGGTTGCAATCGAAGGAGTGACGGCTGAAGAACGGTGTCAGTAGGCAGTGTAGGCGCACGTTGACTCGAATCGTGGAGTCGAGCTCGGCGGCGGCGCCGCCGGACGCGATCTCGCCCTCGCACGCATCGCCGCGCGCCCGCACCTCAGCGGAGCCGCCAGACAGCATTGCCAGAGACGATCGAGCTCCCGGGCGGCCGCCAGGCGTCGGCGCCCGTCGGCGCCCAACCGGGGGTCGAGGAGAAGGACGAGGTCGAGACTCCGCTCGTCACCGGCGAGGACCGCTTCGACAGCGGCCTCGGCCGCGTCCGGGGGGTCGGTTCTGCCGCGCTCGCCGGAGCGGACGGTGTGGCGACGGCGAGACCGGCGGCGAAGGCCACCGTCGCCCTCCCGCGCCTGACGATTCGACGCGCCGCGGTCGCGAAGCGCACCGCGCGACCCTAGGTAGCGCCTCGGTGGCGAGTCTTTCGGGAAGCTTGTCGATTGTCTTCGGGAAATGTCGGGAGCTACGGCGGCGGCTCCACCCAGATCGGCGAGCTCCACGCCAACTGCCCGTCGGCCTGCAGCAGGCGCACGTAGTAGTAGGCCGGCTCGCCGGCGACGAAGTGGGTGTCGAGAAACTCGAGGCTGACGTCGCGCGTTCCCGGCTCCGCGGTGTAGACGATCTGCTGGTTCTTGACCACCACCACCTGGCTCACCTCGCCGGTGCCGATGGCGCGGATGGTCAGCTTGGGCGCCGATGCCGAGCGGAGCACGTCACCCATGATGTAGGTGGCGCCGCCCGTGGTGGCCTGGAAGTCGAGCACGATGTTGTCGGTGGCACCGTAGGAGTGGCGCTTCTTCATCGCCTCGAACAGGTCCTCGCGGCTGGCCGACGGTGCGAGCAGGCAGGCGTAGGAGATGTGCGTCGACCAATGATCCGAGCTCGACTGCACGCCGAGCTTGTACCCGCGCTCGAGCGCGTTCCACCAGAAACCGAGCGGCTGGTAGCCGCTGCGTTGCGCCAGCAGCTTCTCGTCGCTCGCGGCCCTGGGCGCGCCCTTGTACTCGTAGCTGCCCCGATAGCCCTGGAAGATCTCCATCAGCGGCTCGAGCTCGGGATCGTTGTCGCGCCAGTCGGTGCCCTGGTCGGTGCCGCTCGAGTGCG
>DATAFT010000255.1:0-5450 GCA_036257295.1 Thermoanaerobaculia bacterium | reverse complement strand
TAGCCGCCCTGGCGTTAAGATGTGATCCAGATGGTCGGCTCATGAGCGACGGATCGGGGATCGAGACGCCCGTCCTCCTGGCGGCGATGCCGCAGGTGCGCGATCCCTTCTTTCATCAGAGCGTCGTCCTGCTCGTCCATCACGACCGCGAGGGCAGCTTCGGCCTGATCGTGAACCGGCCCACCGAGCTGCTGATCGCCGACATCCTGCGCGGCATGAAGATCGACTGGGGCGGCAGCCCGCGCGCGCTCGCCTATTTCGGCGGGCCGGTGCGGCCGCAGCTCGGCACCGTCCTCTACTCGCACGAGGCGCCGGCGATCGAAGGCGTCACCGCGGCGGCCGAGATCTACCCCGGCGTCCACACCACGCAGCACGTCGGCGACCTCGCCGCGCTGGCGCGCAAGCCGCCCGAGCACATGCGGCTCGTGCTCGGCTACGCCGGCTGGGGCGAGGAGCAGCTCATCCAGGAGATCCTTCGCAACGACTGGATCACGGCTCCGGTCCAGGAGGACCTGATCTTCACGCGCGAGCCCGAAGGCACCTGGGAGCGCACGCTGCGATCGGTGGGTGTCGATCCGGCGAGCCTGCCGTCGTGGACCGCGATGAGCGGCGATACGGCAAACTGAGGAAAGTGCTGTCTAGCACTTTCCTCAGTCTGATTACCTCGGCGCCCCGGACGGCGCAATCGGAGGGAGAGCATCTTGAACCGCGACAAGCTGCGCGAGCTGCGCGAGCACCTCGAGTTCGTCGACGATCGCTACACCCATCGCTTGCGACCGGCGGGCTCGTCGATGGTGCGGCCCGGGCCCGAAGAGCTCGAGCGCCGTCAACGTGACCTCGCCGACTACGCGGTGGAGCTCAAGGAGACGCTGATGCAGCTGCTGGCTCTGCTCGACGAAGACTGAGCCAGGCTAGTGATTCTGGCGCCGAAGACGGCGCTAGTCGCTTCCGGTCGAGCCGAATCCACCAGCGCCGCGCTCGGTTCCGCTCAGCCCCGGCACCTCGTCCCAAGCCACGGTCGCGGCGCGCGCGAAGACGATCTGCGCCACCCGATCGCCGCGCCGCACCGAATAGGGCCGCGCGCCGAGGTTGACGAGCAGCACCGCGATCTCGCCACGATAGTCGGCGTCGATCGTCCCGGGAGCGTTGAGCACGGTGACGCCGTGCTCCGCCGCCAGCCCGCTGCGCGGCCTGATCTGTCCCTCCCATCCCGGCGGGATCTCCACTTTGATACCGGTGGGCACCAGCACGCGGCCGCCCGGCTCGATGATGGTGGTGGCCGCGACCGCGGCCCGCAGGTCGCTACCAGCGCTCGCCGCCGAGCCGCCGGCGGGCGCCGGCAGATCGAGAGCATGCTCGAGCCGCTGGAAGCGGATGGTGAGCGACTCCGCGCTCACTACCGGGCCTGACCGGCGGAGAAGTCGACGCCGTCTTCAGGTGGGGGAACGTCCTCGGGCGGCGGTGCCTCGTCGATCGGCGGCTCTTCCTGCATGGTGTCGTCGGGTACCTCGTCTTCGTGCTCATCCGCCGGCAAGTCCTCGGGGAACTCGGCGGGGGTGTCCGGCTCCGCCGGTGGCTCCTGGGGCGCCTCCTTCTGTTCGTCGGCGCTCGGAGCCCGCCCCGGCTGCCCCGGTTTTCCAGCGCCGCCGAGCTCGGTGCCCGGTTTGCCCGGCCCGCCAGGGCCGGCGCCCGATCCGAGCATCGGCGTGAGCCCGTCCGGGAACGACTTGCCGAGCCAGTCGTCGCTCACGCGCGGCAGCGGCCGGCCGGGGGCGGTCACCGGCGGAGTGATGAGCTCCGCGGTGAACGTCCACTCCTCGTACTTGTCCTTGCCGAAGAACTTGCGCAGCGACTCGCCCCGATGGTCGAGGTAGACGCCGTGAATCGCCATCGGTCCCTGGGTGGTGAGCGTGCCGACCGTGTCGCCGTCGTCGTCCTTGGCGACCCGAGGAAGCTTGACCAGGTTGGACGCTCCACCACCGCCGCCGCCGACTCCGAACCCTCCTGACGAGTCGCGGCCGCCGGGAACGTTCGGCAACGCCACCTTTTCCGGCACCGGTGTGGCGTTGGGGGCGGGTGGCGTGGGCTGTGCCCCGGGCGCGCCGGGCTGACCGGGCGGCTGCGGCGGCGCCTCGACCACCAGGCCGAATTCGCCGTCCTCCGACAGCGGCTCGGTCCAGAGCTGGCGAATCGATCGCGGCTCGATCTTGACCAGCTCTTCGAGCGAAGCGGGATAGCGGCCGTTGCGCTGGCGGAAGACGCGGATGGCTTCGGCGTACTGCAGGCCGCGGAAGATGGTCTCTTCCTCGCGGTCGCGACGGATGGTGTAGCTCCACAGCGGGAGCGCGACCGCCACCATGATGTTGAGGATCGTGATCGCCACGATCAGCAAGGCGAGGTTGTAGCCCTCTTCGCCGCGGCGCCGCGCCGGGCCCGGCCGCGTCGACGAGCACGGAGACGTGCTGCGGGCGCTCACCATTCGCTGTACGGCTCCCCGTCGATGCTCAGGAGGTCGGACCCGGAGTGGACGTCGATGATGCCCCGTTCGTCCTCGAGGAAGGCCTCGTCGTCGAACAGACCGCCCGCGTCGTCCTCTTCGTCCTCGTCCTCGTAGGTCGGCACCCAGGTCTCGGTCGACTTGGTGAAGGGATCTCTCGGAATCCCCCGCAGCAAACCCTTTTCGACCAGCTCTTCGAGAGAGGTTGGATAGGCTCCCTGATCGCCGTAGTACTGGTCGATCACGTCGCGCATGGTGCGCAGGTCGGTCTTGAGCGCCGCCTCGTTGGCGCGGCGCGGCAGGTTGCGCAGCGCGGGCAGCGCGATGGTCGCCAGGATGCCGATCACCGCGATGACGATGATCAGCTCCAGCAACGTGAAGCCGAGGGCGTGATGAGTATCACGCCCTCGGCTTTGATGACTTTGGCGCCGAGGACGGCGCGGGAGGGGGTGATTCTCATCACCCCCTCGGCTTCCATGACTTTGGCGCCGAGGACGGCGCTCGTCACCACTTCGCATAGGGAATACCGTTCAACCCGACCCGGCCCGATAACGAATGGACGTCGTAGACGTCCTCGCCTCCCCACGAGTCGGCGTCGGTCTCGTCCTTGTAGCTGCGCAGGGCCCACTCCGCCTCACCGGTGAAGGGGTCGACCGGGATCCGGCGCAGGAACTTGATCTTGCGGTCGATCTGACCCACCACCTCGACGCCCTCGACCAGGGTCTCGAGGTCCTTGGGATAGCCGTCGGTGCCGAGCTCGAGCGGCAGCAGCCCGGCATCGCTGTAGCGCTTGTGCTCGTCGATGGCGTTGCGCATCTGGCGCAGCGCGGTGCGGAGCTCCGCCTCCTTGAGACGCTGGTAGGTGAACTTGGTCACCGGCAACGTGATGCCGGCGAGGATCGTCAGCAGCGCGCACACGATCACCATCTCGGCGATGGTGAAACCCGACGCTGCGCCGGGCGATCGGGGCGCGGCTCTCACGGCTCTTGCCACCTCGGCGCGTCTTGCACCTTAGGCTCGAGCGCCTCGCGCTGCGCTTCGACCGGCGCGACGGGCGGCGGCGGCGCGGTGATCACGAGCTTCGCGGGCGAGGTCGCGAGCGGCCCCACGACCTGCAGGAAGGCGTCGAGCGCGCGCTTCTTCTCGAAGCCGATCTCGGTCGTGCCGGGCTTGATCGCCCGGAAGCGCAGCACCAGCAGCTTGCCGTGCCCGGCGACGCCATGGGTGCGGCCCATCCGGCTGGCGCCAACCACCACCCGTCCGATCTGCGAGCTGTCGATGAGGGTCTGGGCCTCGGCGCCATCACCAAAGAAGCTGCCGCCCTCGGTGTCCACCAGCTCCAGGAGCTGCGGGTCGTACGACAGCGTGCTGGGAAGGTGGGACACCGCACTCTCGGCCGCTACCGCGAGCACCACCTCGAAGAGGTCGCCCACTCCGACCTCGTGCCGCGACGGCTCGAGTGTGAGGCGCACGCCGCCGGCGGCGCCACGCGGAGCGGCCGCGGCGTAGAGGACGCCGTCGTCGAGCGGCTCCGCCGGATCGAACGCTGCTGCCGCGACCGAGTCGAGCGGGCTCTCGTCCGTGCTCGGCTCGGCCGACGACTCGTCCAGCGCCGACTGGTTCTCCGGCTCCTCGGCGGGTGGAGGCGCCGCCAGCGATGGGCGCCCCGACACGCCGCTCGCCGGCGCGAGGTCGAAGCCGCGATTGCGCTGCTGCTGCTTGTCTTCTGCCTCCGGCTGGCCGGCTGGCGGCTCGGACCCCTCCGGCTGCGCTTCGGGATCCGCCTGCGGCAGCTGCTCGAGCTGTTGACGCAGGCGCTCCTGCGCCGCCGCGGCTTCATCCTGCGCCGCCTCGCCGGAGTCGAACGGTCCCGGCGCCTCGGACTCGACGCGCGGGCTGCCGCCACGGAAGCTGAAGTTGGTCTCGGTGCCGACCCAGATCGGCAGCAGGTCGGCTGCGGTGACGTCGGCGCGGCGGATGATGTGCGGCGTCAGCGTGAGCACGATGTCGGTGCGCTGGATCTGGTCGGACTTGCGACCGAACAGGCGGCCGATGACCGGGATGTCGGAGAGCCCGGGGATGCCGGTGTCACTGGTGACCTCGTCGGTGCGGATCAAGCCGGCCAGGAAGTTGGTCTCGCCGTCCTTCAGTCGAATGGTGGTGTCGATGTGGCGGGTGCCGATGATCGGCTGCAGCCCCACGTTGCCCGAGATGTTCGAGATCTCGACTCCGACCTTGAGCGTCACCTCGTTGTTGTGATGCACGCGCGGCTCGATGTTGATGGTGATGCCGACGTCGGTGTACTGGAACGAGGTGAGCGGCACGATGTTGCCGCCGATGGTGTTCGCGGTGTTGAAGCTGGTCACCGGGATCGGCACCTTGTCGCCGATCACCAGGTTGGCCTTCTCGCCCTCGCTGATGCGGAGCTGCGGCTTGGCGAGGACGTGGGCGTCGGTGTTGTCCTTGACGAAGTCGACCAGGAAGCTCGGGATCGTCACCAACCAGCTCGACGAGTTGATGAACTCGAGGTCGGAGAGCCGGATCACAGAGCCCGACTGCTGGCCGACACCGTCGCCGTCGCCGTCGCCGTCGCCGCCTTCCACCTGCTCGCCGTCGAGCGTGAAGCCGATCTGGTAGGGATCCAGCGACACGCCGAGCTCGCGCAGCTTGGAGGAGTTGATCTGCATCAGCTCGACGTCGATCACCACCTCGGAGCGCGCCTTGTCGTTGACCTCGATCAACTTTTCCGCCACCTTCACGCGGTCGGCGGTGTCGCGCAGGACGATCGCGTTGAGCCGCTCGTTGGCGGCGATCTTGCGCGCGTCGACCAGGCTGCGCAGCATGGTCATCACGTCGCGCACCTCGGAGTTGGACAGGAAGAAGGTCTGGATCATCAGGTCTTCGTAGGCGCGGCGGTTCTGCGGCGTGTCGGCGGCGATGATGATCGAGTGCG
>DATAFT010000248.1:0-7613 GCA_036257295.1 Thermoanaerobaculia bacterium | reverse complement strand
GGTCGAGCACGACCTGGTCGTCTTCGCCGACGAGATCCACCAGGACCTGCTCTTTCCAGGTCATCGGCACGTGCCCTTCGCGAGCCTCGGCGACGAGGTCGCGCGGCGCACCGTGACGTTCACCTCGGCCACCAAGTCGTGGAACCTCGCGGGGCTCTGCTGCGCGGTGGCGCACTTCGGTCCCGATCCGCTGCTCGCTACGATCGACGCTTTCCCACCCCACTACCTCGGC
Source organism: Thermoanaerobaculia bacterium (assembly GCA_036257295.1). Lineage (GTDB taxonomy): Bacteria > Acidobacteriota > Thermoanaerobaculia > Multivoradales > Multivoraceae > DATAFT01. The sequence goes on along the minus strand of DATAFT010000248.1, from coordinate 7,381 downwards.
CGCATCTCGATCGCCGGGATCGAGACGACCGCCGCGGCCTGGCGCGAAGGCGACCCGTGGCTGCTCGAGCTGCTCGCCTATCTCGATGGCAACCGCGCGCGGCTCGCGTCGTTCGTCCGCGATCGGCTTTCCGGCATCGATCACGTCGCTCCCGAAGCGACCTTCCTCGCCTGGCTCGACTGCCGCGCCCTCGACCTACCCGGCGGACCGTTCTCCTACTTCCTCGAGCGGGCGCTGGTCGCCGTCTCCGACGGTTCCGACTTCGGTGAGGCCGGACGCGGCTTCGTTCGCCTCAACTTCGCGACGCCTCGGGCCATCCTCGACCAGGTGCTCGAGCGCATGGCTGCGGCGCTGCGCTGACCGTCCGGCCAGTCGACGATGAACGGAAGAGCGATGTGGACGGCGTCGAACGCGCCCCGCTCGTCCCGCGACCTCGGTGAAATCGAGATTCGAGGCGGCGACGGCGACGACACCGAGTTGATCGGGATCGACTACCGGGTGCAGAACGGCCTGCTCTACGGTGTCGGCAACGGCGGCGGCGTGTTCGTGATCGACACCAACACCGCGGTCGCGACCTTCGTCAGCGAGCTCACGGTGGCGCTATTGGGGACCTCGTTCGGGGTCGACTTCAACCCGGCCGCCGACCGCCTCCGCATCATCAGCGACACCGGCCAGAACCTGGCCCACAACCTCTTCGGCACCACGACGGACAACGGCACGCTCACCTACGTCGCTCCACCGGCCGCAGCGGTGGCCGCGCCCGGCGTCACCGGCGCCGCTTACACCAACAACGACTTCAATCAGTCGTCGACCGGCACCACGCTCTTCGACCTCGACACCAACCTCGACCAGATCGCCAGCTCCGAGCCGGCATCACGATCTCGAACCACGCCCTCGCCGTGCTCGAGGTCGGCGGCAACTGGGAGCTCTACTCGATCGAGCTCACAACCGGGAAGGCGACCCGCTTCGGCGCGCTCGACGAGCCCGTGGTGGACATCGCGATTCCACTGAGTCAGAAGCCGTGAAGTAGGGCCCATCGGCGCGCCTCCGCGGAGGCGCGCCGTCCTCGGCGCTGATCGATGAGGCCCAGCTCCGCCTCTGGTATCGTCGCGTCACCGACAGGTCCAGAGATCATGCGGAGGTTTCGATGAAGGACAAGGCCCGTTCTCTCGCCTCGAGGGGAGCGGCCGGCGTGGCTGTTCTCGTTCTCGCCGGCATCTCCGCCGCCAGCGGTCAGACGCCGGCTCCAGCGGCGGCGCCGGCTCCGCTCGCCCCGCAGCAAGTACTGCTCGGTTCTCTCGAGCTGCTGGTGCCCAAGGATTTCGTCAAGATGCCGCCCGACGTCGCCAAGAAAACCTACGCCGCGGACCGCATGCCGAACGTCGCGTTCATGAGTCCGGACGCGGCGGTCACGATCGGCATCAGCCATTCTCTGTCGCGGGTCTCTGCCGCAGAGATACCCCAGTCGCGAGCGAGCTCGGTGACGCAGCTCAAGACCACCTACCCCAAGGCCGAGTGGGTCAAGGAAGCTTCGAACCCGATCGGCAGGGGCGGCGGTTACCTGCTCGACATCAAGATCAACCAGGGCACCACGCAGGGCAAGCGCATGATGATCGTGGGCACCTCGCTCGCCGGCCGCCTCGCCACGATAGTGCTGAGCGCGCCGCTCAAGGACGAGGCCAAGTGGGCGCCGGTCTTCGAGCAGATCGTCAAGTCGATCAAGCCGCTCTAGCGCCCGGCGACGGACCCGGTCACAGGTCGCAGCTTCGGCTCACCATCTCGTCGATCTCGCGCGCGGTCATCCCGCCCGCGTGGTGCGGATACTGTCCGAGGCCCGCCACGTGCAGCGCCTCGTGCAGCAAGACGATCGCCCGTGTGTGAGGCTGCAGCTTGAGAAAACTGTCGCGGCACACAGCCGTCCGTTTCGACGTCATTCCGGTGAACGCCGACGCGCCCTTTTCGCACAGGCCGCCGGCCTCGCCCGGCTGCGCGGTGTGATAGTCGGAATCGAGCAGGATCCGAGCACCGTCGGTTCCTTGCCCGGCGAACAACTCCCGGCACCCGTCGACCGTTCCGATCCGGTCGAGCGCGATCTTCCTGGCGGCGCGGACCGCCTGCGTCAGCACCGCCCCCCCTCCCTGAACCTCGAGTTGCGGGGTGCTCCGATCCGCGGCCGCCAGTGGGCCTCCCGCCAAGGCGCCGACCAACAGAAGTGCCTCGATCCGGGCTGGTGTCGCCATCGCCGATCCTCCTTTTGGAGCTCGGGGCGAGCCTCGGGCCGGAAGGGCCTGGCGGTCTGGACTGCCTGCGGACCGGGAGGTGACGGAAGGCTGACGGAGAGTGACGGCTGGCTACGGACGCCGGCGCGGGCGAGGGGCGGTGCTACGTATCGTCGGGAAGCTCGAGCAGCCAGAGGTCGGCCTTGGATTGGGCCAGCTCGAAGAAGATCCGGCTGCCGTCTGCCGACCAGGTCGGGTAGCGGACGAACTCGCGGCCGGGATGAAGCGGTCGTTCGGTGAGACGGCGCTTTTCGCCGGTGCTCCTCGACACCCACCAAATGTTCCAGTGCTCGACCGGGCTGTGGATGGGACGGCAGGGATAGACGATCTTGTCGCCGTCGGGAGACCAGCCGCCGGTGAAGCACTGATCGGCGCCATCGGTGAGAAGGACGGGCGTGCCGCCGTCGGCGCTCACGTAACCGAGATGTGTGCCGCGGCGGCTGTCGATCTCGACTGCCAGCCATCTGCCGTCGGGTGACCAGGTGGGATAGGCGGTGTCCTCGGTCTCGCGGGTGATCTGGAGACGCCGGCCGGCGGCGTCGAGCGTCCACACGTTGCTGATGCCGTTGGCATCGGTGACGGTGAACGCGACCAGGCCCCCACCCGGCGCCACCGCCGGGTACTGCCACTCGACGTCCGTGCGGAACACGGTCTCGACACGCCGGGTAGCGACGTCGATGCGCTGGAGCTCGTTGTCGTTGACGAAGAACACCTGCCGGGAGTCGGCGGACCACGCGGACCAACCTCCCACTCCGCCGGCGACCAGCATTTCCGCCCGGCCGCCCGCGGTCGGCACCATCCACAGCTCGCGTAGATTGCCGGCGCGCGTGACGATGAAGGTCAGTCGCTCGCCGTCCGGTGAGCAGACCGGGAACTGGTTCCGCTCGACGTCTTCGAGGGTGAACGGCTCGGGCGGGCCGGTTGGCGCACCGGTCTGCGGATCCACCGGGATCGACCACAGATCGCTCTCGAGCTGGTGGCGACTGGCCGCCAGCCGGCGACCGTCGGGAGCGAGTGAGAGAAATCGCAGCGGCGCCTCGTACAGCCGGCGCGGCGGCTGCCCGCCGGCAGCCGCGATCGCCCACAAGCCGTGGTGAGAGTCGACGTAGTCGTCGTAGTAGAGCGTCGCGCCATCACGCGAGTAGATCGGATCGCGACATTGGCAGCCGGCGAGCACGCGGCGCAGGTCGCCGCCGTTGGCGGACACGGTCCACATCTCGCCCTGAAGGCCGAAGGCCGCGGTCACGAACGCGATGTGACGCCCGTCGGGAGAGAAGGACGGCTGACCGTGGCCGCCGGGCGGTTCTTCCCGGCGCGTGATCTGGTGCGGCGGCGAGCCGTCGAGACCGACGGTCCACAGGGTCGATGGCGGTCGCGCGGCCCACGAGTTGATGTCCACGCCTTCGACCGAGTTCTGGAAGACGAGCGTCGTCCCGTCGGGCGACCATCTCGGCGTTCCACCTCTCTCGACCAGCTGCCGTGGTGAGCCGCCGGTGGGCGGCACGATCCAGATTCCGTTGTAGCTGTCGTAGGCGATGTAACGCCCATCGGGCGACCACGCCGCGATCCGGGCGCCGGAGGTCTCGGCCAGCTCGCGCTCGCGACCGCCGGGCGCGAGCGAGCGCACCCAGAGCGAGATCCTGCCGGAACGGTTGGCGGTGTACGCGAGTGACGCGCCGTCCGGGGAGAAGGTCGGCCCGAACTCGAAGGCGTCGGAGGTCGTGAGCTGACGCGCGACCACGCGCTCGCCGCCGGGCGACGCGACCGGCGCGAGGGCCGTGACGCGCGATCGCAACGCGACGGCGAGGACGCCGAGCAGCGACAGCGCGCAGACGGCGACAACGGCAGAAACCGGGAGCCTGAACCGAGCGCCGCGGTCCTCGGTGACCGGCGCCATCGCGATGGCCGCTGCGGCGCCCGCCACCTCCCGCTCAGCCCTGTCCACCTTCGCGATGAACCGGTAGCCGCGCGTCGGCACCGTCTCGATGAAGCGCGGCTGGTGCACGTCATCGCCGAGCGCCTTGCGCAGTCGCGCCACCGCGCGATCCACCGCGTTGTCGGTCACGAAGGCGCCGGCCCAGACCTGCTCGTTGAGATCCTGCTTCGTCACCAGCCGGTCGCGGTGCTCGAGCAGGTAGAGGAGGAGATGGAAGATCCGCGGCTCGAGGTGGACGATCTCGCCGTCGCGGCGCAGCAGCTCGGCCGCGGTGTCGATCTCGAACGCGCCGAACCGCAGATCAGCCAAGCGCGTCCCGAAGCGCCCGCACCGCGACCTCGATCTCGTCGCGGCTGTTGTAGTGGACGCAGCCGAGCCGCACCACCCCCCCGCGATCCGCGAGGCCGAGTCGTTCGATGACCGAGAGCGCGTACCCGGTGCCGTTGGTGGCGAAGATGCCGCGCTCGCCGAGGCGGCGCGTGACGTCGACCGGCGACTTGCCTTCGACCGAGACCGAGACGGTCGGGACCCGCCGGTCGAGAGCCTCGGGCGCGGTGATGCCGTGGATGCGGACACCCGGCAGCGATCGCAATCCTGCGACCAGCGCCGGCGCGAGCTCCTTCTCATAGGCGCGGATGGCGTTCATCGCCGCCAGGATCGTCGCCCGGGCGCCGCTCGCTGCGCCGGCGGCGCCAGTTCCAGAGCTCGCCGCGTCGCTACCCATCTCGCTGCCCAGCCACGCGAGGTACTCGAACGCGCCGAGCAGCCCGGCGTAGAGCTCGTGCGGCTGGGTGCCGGTCTCGAAGCGGCCGGGCAGCTCGTCGGAGGCGGCGCGCACCTTGTAGGGCGGCAGTCGGTCGAGCAGGTCCTCGCGCACCCACAGCGCTCCCAGGTGTGGGCCGAAGAACTTGTACGGCGAGCAGACCAGGAAATCGCAGCCGATCGCCTGGACGTCGATCGGACCGTGCGGCCCGTAGTGCACCGCGTCGACGAAGGTGAGACCGCCGGCGGCGCGCACTGCGCGCGCGATCGCGCCCACGTCGTTGATGGTGCCGAGCACGTTCGAGGCGTAGCTCACGGCGGCGAAGCGGGTGCGATCGGTCACCAGCCGAGGCAGGCTCGCGAGGTCCAGCTCGCCGGTGGCGGGATCGAAGTCGAGGCGCTTGACGACCAGTCCCTTCTCCTGCGCCAGGAGCTCCCAGGGTCGCACGTTGGCGTCGTGCTCGAGGCGGGTGAGCAGGATCTCGTCGCCCTCCTTCAGCAGATGCGCGAGCGAGCGCGACAAGGCGAACGTGAGCGAGGTCATGTTGGCGCCGAGCACCACCTCGCGCGGTGACGCGGCGCCGAAGAAGTCCGCCATCGCCTGATGCGCGAGCGCCACGATCTCGTCCGAGCGCCGCGACGCCGCGTGCTCGCTGCCGAGGTTCGCGTTCCAGCGCGTGAAGTACTCCGTGGTCCGATCGATCACCTGCCGCGGCACCTGGGTGCCGGCGGGGTTGTCGAGGTAGATGCGCGGTCGGCCGTCGTCGCGAACGGAGAGGGCCGGGAAGTGGTCGCGGACGCGGGCGACGTCGAAGGTGCGGAGAGTTTCGCGTGCTGTCGTGGTCATGAGGCAAGGATCCTACGGCGGATCTCGTCTTCTCCACGGGGCCCTGACCTACCGTCCTTCACAGGTGATATCGTGATATCGATGCCGATGACTCGAACCGTTATTTCGATCGACCGCGATCTCTACGAGCGCGCGCGTGCCCGCGCTGAGGATCTTGGTGTTTCGTTCGCCGAGTTCGTACGGACCCTGCTGGTGGAGAAGCTTGGAGAGGAGCGGCCACGAGTCGATCCGTCGATCGTTTTCAATCTCGGTTCGGGAGGCCCCACCGACATCGCTCGCGACAAGGACAAACTGATCGGCGAGGCGGTCTGGGCGGAGCACTTGCGCAAGACCGGGCAATCGCCGAAGCGATGACCCTGTTCGTCGACTCCTCAGCCTGGTTCGCGGCCGCCAACGACGAGGATCGTTGGAACCAGCGCGCGCGGGAGATCATCGCGAGCAGAGAGACGCTCGTCACCAGTGACCACGTGCTGGTCGAAAGTTGGCTGCTCATTCACAGTCGCATGCATCGCGAGGCCGCCGAGCGCTTTTGGGAGGGATTGCGCGCTGGCGTCGCTCGCATCGAGAAGGTGGGGCCCACGGATCTCGAGACGGCATGGTCGATCGGCCTGCTGTTTGCCGACCAAGACTTCTCGATCGTGGATCGAACCAGCTTCGCACTGATGGAGCGCCTTGGCTTGACCCGCGCCGTCAGTTTCGACTCTGATTTCGCGGTTTACCGCTACGGTCGTAACCGCGACCGCGCTTTCGAGCTCATCCGCTAGCGTAAGATCTCGACCGCCTCGCCTCCTTCATGAATCACGCTGCGCACAAGGGCGGGATAGCGGCAACGCGCCGCGACTTCCTGGCCGCCGGCTTCGGAGCCGCATTGGCCGCGAGCAGCGTCGAGTGGACAGCGGCTCTCGCCGCGGAGCGCAATATGACGGACGATGCTCCTCTCCACTATCGAACCCTGGTCGACGTCGCGTCGGAGATCCGCGCCGGCAAGCTGTCGCCGGTCGAGCTCACCAAAGCCATGCTCGCGCGCATCGATGCGCTCGAGCCGCGCCTGCACGCCTACTACACCGTGAGCCCCGAGCGAGCGCTCGCCGCCGCCGACAAGGCGCAGCGCGAGATCGCGGCGGGCCGCTATCTGGGACCCCTCCACGGCGTGCCGATCGCGGTCAAGGACCTCTGCTTCACCGCGGGCGTCCGGACCACCGGCGGCTCCGCCGTCCGCCGCGACTTCGTGCCGACCTTCGACGCCACCGTGGTGCGCCGCCTCGAGGCTGCCGGCGCCGTCCTGCTCGGCAAGCTCGCGACCACCGAAGGCGCCATGGCCGGATACAACCCCGAGTTCGAGGTGCCGCGCAACCCATGGGGCGAGGAGCTGTGGCCCGGCGTCTCGTCGGGCGGGTCCGGCGTGGGTGTTGGCGGCGGTCTCTGCTTCGCCGCGCTCGGCACCGACACCGGCGGCTCGATCCGATATCCGTCGGGCATGAACGGCATCGTCGGTCTCAAGCCGACCTGGGGACGAGTCAGCCGCTACGGTGTGCTCGACCTGGCGCCGTCGCTCGA
>DATAFT010000236.1:0-2500 GCA_036257295.1 Thermoanaerobaculia bacterium | reverse complement strand
ACTTAAAGTCGACTTGAAGTCAAGGACCGACGCCGATCGGAGAGTCGAGATGGATACGCACACCACCGAGCGAGCGGAGCTGAGCATCGGCGCGGCGGCGGCCTGGGCCGGTGTGGCCGCCTCGACCTTGCGCTACTGGGAGGAGCTCGGGCTGCTGGTAGCAGGGCGCGGGCACGGCGGTCATCGCGTCTACGACGAAGCTGCTCTCGACCGTTTGAGTCTGATCCTGCTGGCTCAGCGAGCCGGGTTCACGCTGGCGGAGATTCGGCAGCTCTTGCGCGGCTTCCCGCCACGCGCCTCCGCCGGCGATCGCTGGCGCGCGCTGGTCGATCGCAAGCAGGCGGAGGTCACCGCCAAGATCGCCGAGCTGCGACGCATGCTCGACGTTCTCGAGCTGCTCGAGCGCTGCGACTGTCCCGACCTCGACGCCTGCGGCGCCGCGTCGCGCGGCGCCGTCGCGCGCACCGACGTGTGACACCATGCGTGGCGCATGCCCGGTGGCCCGCTCGTACCGCCGCGCATCACCCTCGTCATTGCGGTTCTGACCCTGCTGACGGCGTGCCGACCGGGACCGCCTCGGGAGGACGCCGTGCCCGCGCCCGCCCGCGAGCTGGTGATCACCAACGGGACCGTGGTCACCATGAACGCCGAGCGCGCCGTCATCGAGCACGGCGCGATCGCCGTGGCCGGTGGGCGAATCGTCGAGGTCGGACCGGCCGGCGAGGTCGAAGCGAAGTATCCGGACGCGGAGCGGATCGATGCGGGCGGCGGGATCATCCTGCCCGGTCTCATCAACGCGCACACGCACGCCGCGATGGTTCTCTTCCGCGGCCTCGCCGACGATCTCGACTTGATGGACTGGCTCGAAGGTCACATCTTCCCGGCCGAGGCCGAGCACGTCGACGAGGACTTCGTGCGCGTGGGCACCCGTCTCGCCTGCCTCGAGATGCTCCGGGGCGGCACCACCACGATGGTCGATCTCTACTACTACGAGGACGCGGTCGCCGAAGAGGTCGACCGCTGCGGCATGCGCGGCGTGCTCGGGCAGACCGTGATCGGGTTTCCGGCTCCCGATTTCGCGACCGTCGAGGAAGCGATGGCCGCCACCCGGCGATTCGCCGCGCGCTGGCGCGCCCATCCCCGCGTCGTGCCCGCGATCGCGCCGCACGCGCTCTACACGCTCACCGGCGAGCAGATGACCGCGGTCCACGCGCTGGCCGAAGAGCTCGGCATGCCGATGCTCACCCACATGGCCGAGGACCGCTCCGAGATCGAGCGCGTGCTCGCGCGCAGCGGCAAGCGCTCGATCGCGGTGTTCGACGAGCTGGGCGCGCTCGACGACCGCGTGCTCGGCGCGCACGTGGTGGCGGCTCAGCCCGACGAGATCGCGCTGCTCGCCGCGCGCGGTGTAGGTGTCGTGCACTGCCCGCAGTCGAACATGAAGGTGGGCGCCGGCACGGCGCCGGTGCCGGCGATGATCGCGGCCGGAGTCGCCGTCGGCGTCGGGACCGATGGGGCGGGCTCCAACAACGACCTCGATCTCTGGGAGGAGATCGACACCGCGGCCAAGCTCCACAAGCTCGCCAGTGGCGATCCCAAGGTGCTCGACGCCCGGCAGGCGCTGGCGATGGCGACCATCGAAGGGGCGCGGGCGATCGACCTCGAGGGCGAGATCGGCTCGCTCGAGGCGGGGAAGCGCGCCGACCTGGTGGTGGTGAAGGTCGACGGCGCTCATCAGCAGCCGCAGCGCCCCATGCCGAATCCCTACTCGCTGCTGGTCTATGCCACCAAAGCATCGGACGTCGTCACCGTGGTGGTCGAAGGCCGAGTGGTGGTCCGCAACGGGGAGGTGCTCACGCTCGATGCGGGCGCGGTGCTGGCCGCCGCGGCGGAGAAGCGCAAGCCGCTGGAGAGCCTGGCGTCGCCGCCGCGCTGACGTTTTCCATTAGCCATAAGTGGTATTCACCACGACCCAACGCGGATGCTAAAGTCCGCCGCGAACCGACGGTTTTCCCCGGGGGGTAATCACACATGTTCGACGCGTCTATTGGGCGGACGTGGTTCGTCGTCGCCCTGGCCCTGGCCCTGACTACCGGCACCGCGCCGTCTTTCGCGGTCGAGGAAGAGGAAGAACAGCAGGAGCAGACCCAGTCGCAGGACGAGGAGAAGGCTGACGCCGACGACCAGGAGAAGCCCGCGGAGGGCGAGTACCTCGAAGAGATCTACGTCACCGCGCAGAAGCGCGTGCAGAGCGTGATCGAGGTGCCGGTCTCGATGACGACGATCGACCAGGAGGACCTCGAGGTCTTCACCTCCGGGGGAGCCGACATCAAGACCCTGTCGGGTCGCGTGCCGAGCCTGGTGATCGAATCCTCGTTCGGCAAGGCGTTCCCACGCTTCTACATCCGCGGTCTCGGCAACACCGACTTCGACCTCAACGCGTCGCAGCCGGTGTCGATGGTCTACGACGAGGTCGTGCTCGAGAACCCGATCCTCAAGG
>DATAFT010000627.1:0-13794 GCA_036257295.1 Thermoanaerobaculia bacterium | reverse complement strand
CATGTACTCGCGCTACGCCGAGCGGCAGGGCTACCGCGTGTCGGTGATCGATCTTCACGAGTCCGGCGTGCGCGGCATCAAGGAGATCTCGGCGATCGTCGAAGGTCAGGGTGCCTGGAGCCGGCTCAAGTACGAGGGCGGCGTCCACCGCGTGCAGCGGGTGCCAGAGACCGAGGCCTCCGGCCGCATCCATACCTCGGCGGTGACCGTCGCGGTGTTGCCCGAAGCGGAGGACGTCGAGGTCACGGTCGACGAGAAGGACCTGCGTATCGATCGCTTCTGCGCCTCCGGCCCTGGCGGCCAGGGCGTGAACACCACCTACTCGGCGGTGCGGCTCACGCACCTGCCCACCGGCATCGTGGTGAGCTGCCAGGACGAGCGCAGCCAGATCAAGAACAAGGCCAAGGCGATGCGCGTCCTCAAGTCGCGACTCCACGAGCTGGAGCAGCAGAAGGTCATCGACGAGCAGAGCGAGAAGCGGCGCAAGATGGTCGGCAGCGGCGACCGTTCGGAGAAGATCCGCACCTACAACTTCCCGCAGAGCCGCGTGACCGATCATCGCGCCGGAGTCACCATCCATCAGCTCACCAGTTTTCTCGACGGCGATCTCGACGCCATGATTGACGCCATCCACGAGCACTTCCAGGCCGAGGAGCTGGCGCCGTCCGCGGCACCAAGATGAAGCGAGCGGAGGGCGTGGTGGACACCGCGCCTGCAGCTCGCGCCGTCCGCGGCGCCCAGATAATGCGGGCGGAGGGCGTGGTAGGCCCACCACGCCCGGAGCCCGCTCGCGCCGCTCGTCGAGTCGACCAGATCCTGGGTCCTGCCCGCCGCCGTCTGGCCGCCGCTCCATTCGAAGCTCCACCGCGCGAGGCGGCGCTCCTCCTCGCTCGAGTCCTCGGGCTGAACGAGGCGGCGCTGCTGGCTCGGCCCGAGCTACTCGTCAGCGACGACGACGCGGCCCGTTTCGAACGGTTACTCCAGCGGCGCCTCGAGGGCGAGCCGGTCGCCTATCTCCTCGGCGAGAAGGAGTTCTACGGACGGACGTTCCGCGTCGATCGCCGGACGCTGGTGCCGCGGCCCGAGACCGAGCACCTGGTCGAGGCTGCGCTGGTGCGGGCGCGAGCGGCCGGCGATCGGCAGCGGATCCTCGACCTGGGCACCGGCTCGGGCGCGATCGCGATCACGCTCTCGCTCGAGCTGCCGCAAGCCACGGTGGTCGCGACCGACCTCTCGATCGCCGCGTTGGCGGTGGCGAAACACAATCGCGCGGTCCACCGCGCGCCGGTTCACCTGGCGGTCTCGACCATGCTCGACGCGGTCGATGCTCACGCGGCGGACCTGGTGGTGGCCAACCTTCCCTATCTCGACCCCGATGACACGGCCGGCCTCGAGACCGAGGTCCTGCGGTGGGAGCCGGCCGGAGCGCTCTTCGCCGGCCCCGGCGGGCTCGACCGCTTCCGCGAGCTGTTCGCCGCAACCCCGCGGCTGCGCCCGGGCGCCGTGCTACTGCTCGAGATCGGGGCCGGTCAATCGGAACCGATCATGACGCTGGCGGCGCAGTATCATCTGCGCCGGCTCGACACGGTCCGCGACTACGCGGGTCACGAGCGCGTCCTGATTCTCCAGCGGTAGATCTTCACTCCTCCATGGACCGCTTCCGCGTCGTCGGGCCCAACCGCCTCTCCGGCAGGATCCGCGCGGCCGGCGCCAAGAACGCGGCGCTCCCGGCGCTGGCCGCGACCCTCCTCGCGGATGGTCCGGTGGTGCTCCGCGGCGTGCCGCAGGTAGCCGACATTCGCACCATGCGCCGGCTGCTCGCGCACGACGGAGTCGTCGCAGCCGAGCACGATGGGGTGCTCGAGCTGCAACCCTCGACCGGCAGGGCCGCCGACGAAGCGCCGTACGAGCTGGTCAAGACCATGCGCGCCAGCGTGCTCGTGCTCGGTCCGCTGTTGGCCCGGCGCGGCCACGCGCGCGTATCGCTCCCGGGCGGTTGCGCGATCGGCGTGCGCCCGATCGACCAGCATCTCGCCGGCCTCGAAGCGCTGGGCGCCAAGGTCGAGCTCGAGCAGGGGTATGTCGAAGCGCGCGCCGATCGCCTCATCGGCGCCCGATTCGCCTTCGCGTTCCCCACCGTCACCGGCACCGAGAACGTGATGATGGCGGCCGCGCTCGCGCGCGGCACCAGCATCCTCGAGAACTGTGCGCGCGAGCCCGAGATCGAGGACCTGGCGCGCCTGCTCAACGCCATGGGTGCCGAGATCTCCGGCGCCGGCGGCGAGCGCATCACCATCGAAGGCGTCGAGCGGCTGGGCGGCGCCGACCACGCCATCCTCCCCGACCGCATCGAAGGCGGCACCTACCTGATCGCGGCGGCGGCCACCGGCGGTGACGTCACCGTCGACAACCTGCGCGCCGCCGACCTGGGGCCGCTGCTGGAGAAGCTGGCCGCGAGCGGCGCCGAGGTCGAGACCGGTCCGGACTGGATCCGCGTCGCGCGTGACGGCGATCTGCTGCCTGGCGACGTGGTGACCGCTCCCCACCCCGGCTTCCCCACCGACCTGCAGGCGCAGTACATGGCATTGATGACACAGGCGCGCGGTCACACCGCGATCCGCGAGACGGTGTTCGAGAACCGGTTCCAGCACGTGGCCGAGCTGGCGCGCATGGGCGCCTCGATCAGCGTCGAAGGCAACCTGGCGAAAGTGAACGGACCCACCGTGCTCTCCGGCGCCAAGGTGATGGCGACCGACCTGCGCGCGTCGGCGTGCCTGGTGATCGCCGGCCTGGTAGCGCAGGGAGAGACGGTGGTCGACCGCATCTACCACCTCGATCGCGGCTACGAGGCGATGGAGAAGAAGCTCCGGAGCCTCGGCGGCAACGTGGAGCGGATCGCCGGCGGCTGAATGCTCGCGAGCCTCTTCGTCCTCGCCGCCGTCACCATCGATCCGCGCGTCGAGCTGGTGACGCTACAGCAGGAGAACCGACCGATCGAAGCCTTGAAGCTCGCGGAGCGCATGCTCGACGAGCAACCCGAGTCGTCGCGGGCGTTGGGCGTCGAGTACCTGGTCGGCCACCTGCTCGAGGGCATCGGACGCTCTCGCGACGCCGTCGGTATCTATGCCAGCGTGATGCGCACCCAGCCCGCGCTGCGGCCCTACGCCCTGCTCCGCGTCGCCGACATCCAGACCGAGCTCGGCCACCCCGAGCTCTCGTCGGGCCTGCTGGTCTCGCTGCTGCAGAACGACCCTGCGCCGTCGCTGCTGCGCAACGGCGAGCGGCTGCTCGTGCGCGCCCTGGAGAAGGGCGGCGACTGTCGCGTGCTCGAGGACCTGGCGCTCGAGAAGCTGCCGGCCTCGACGCGGCGGCGGCTGGTCCTCTACCGGCTCGACTGCGCCCCGGGCAGCGACGCCCAGCGCGCTACCGCGCTGCTCGACCTGCTGCGCGAGGACGGCACCGATCTGGCGGCAAGCCTGGCGGCCCGGCGCCTGCTGCGGCTGCCGAAGCTCGAGCTCGATCCCGATGCGGCGGCAATCCTGGGAGCGAGTCTCCACCATCACCGCGAGTTCGAGCACGCGACACGTCATCTGGCGATCGCCGCCAAGGAGCTGCCGCGGGATCTCGACCGCCGCGCTCACGTCGACACGCTCTATCTGCTGATGCGCTCGCGGTTCTGGACCGGAGACCTCCAGGACGCCGCCACCGGCTTCGGCGACCTCGCCGAGCGGGCGCGCCGCCCCGACGATCGCGCCCGCGCATTGTTCCAACAGGGCCGCTGCTACGAGCTGCGGGGCGAATGGGGGCCGGCGGGGTCGAGCTATCGGCGGGCCTACCTCGCCGAGCCCACCGGCGAGCTCGCCGCCGCCGGACTGGTCGCGGCGATGCGCGTCGAGTGGCGCACCGGACGCGAAGGGCCCGCGCTCGAGATCCTGGAGCTGCTGCCGACCAATCCGGCGTGGCGCGACGAGACGGCGCGGGCCGCGCTCTATCTCGCGATCTCGGACCTGGTCCGCCGCCGCGGCGATCGCGCCGGTCACTGGCTTCGTCAGGCCGATCTCGCCACCGGCCGCTCATCGGTCGAGACCTCGTACTGGCGGGGCCGGCTCGAAGAGGTCGCGGGCAGCGGCAGCGCCGCGGTCGACCACTATCTCGAGACGATCGGTCTCGATCCGTACCACCCATTCGCGGTGGCGGCGCGCGAGCGACTGCTCTCGACCGAGCTGCGCGCTCTCGCCGAGGAGGAGGCGACGGCGCTGGCGGCCTCGCATCGGCCCCGCGACTGGGTGGCGGCGTGGCGCCTGCTGGGTGATCGTCAGCCGAGCGGCGCTCTGGCGCGCTCGAAGCTCGCCGAGCGCGCGGCCGAGCACCGACCGCTGCGCGAGATGGAGGTCTTGGCGCCGGTGCCGCCGTCGGCCTGGCCGCTGTGGCAGAACGACCTGTCGGCGCCGGAAGAGACCCTGCTGGCGCTCGGCCTCTGGAGCGAAGGCGCGTCCGCCGCCCTCGAGCTGTTTCCGACGAGCCGCCCCGCACTCGCTCTGACCGCGAGCGAAGGTCTCTATCGAGGCGGCGACGTGCGCCGCTCGATCTACGTCGCGGAAGTGCTCGCCGATCGCATCGGCGACCGCGTGCCCGAGCCGGTCTGGCCCCGAGCGCTGCGGGTGCGCCTGCACCCGGTGCCGTACGCCGATGCGATCGCGCGCGCGTCGCGCGCGCGCGGCGTCGAGCAGGCGCTGCTCCTCGCCCTGCTGCGCGAGGAGAGTCGCTTCGATCCCGAGGCGATCTCGGTCGCGTCGGCGCGCGGCATGGCGCAGTTCGTCTTCCCCACCGCGCAGGAGCTGGCGAGCCGCCTCGGGCTCGGCCGCCTCTCCCCCGAAGACCTCGCCAATCCGGTTCTCTCGATCGAGCTCGGCGCGGCCTACATCGCGGAGTTGCTCGAGCGTTTCGGCGGCTCGATTCCCGAAGCGGTGGCGGCGTACAACGCCGGCGATCGCCAGGTCGCGCTGTGGCGCACGCACTGCTACGGCCGCGACCCCACCGAGTTCATCACCAAGGTGAGCTTCGCGGAGACGCGCGCCTACGTCGAGCGGGTGCTGGGCGCGCGCGAGCGGTATCGCGACCTCTACGGCGCGCCATGAGCGGCCCCCCCCGACCCAACCGGGGATGGGCCAGCCCCGAAAAGAAAGACTCGGTGCGCGGCACGTTGTGGATCGTCGCCACGCCGATCGGCAACCTCGGCGACCTGTCACCGCGCGCCGCCGAGCTCCTCGCCAGCGTCGACGTGATCGCCTGCGAAGACACGCGCCGCACCGGGCTCCTCCTCCAGCATCTCGGGCTCAAGAAACCGATGCGTTCGCTCCACGAGCACAACGAGCGCGCGCGCACGACCGAGATGCTCGAGCTCCTCGCGGCGGGCCGCAGCGTCGCCGTGGTGAGCGACGCCGGAACGCCGCTGCTCTCCGATCCCGGCTTCGTGGTCACCCGCGAAGCGGTGCGCGCCGGCTTCAACGTGAGCACTGCGCCGGGTCCCTCGGCGGCGCTCGCCGCGCTGGTGGTCTCCGGGCTGCCGCCCTACCCGTTCGCCGTGCTCGGGTTCCCGCCGCCGCGCTCGGGCAAGCGCCGCACGTTCTTCGGTCGGTTCGCCGAGCTCGACGCGACTCTCGTCTTCTTCGAGTCGCCGCATCGCATTCTCGCCAGTCTCGACGACGCGATCACGGTGCTCGGCGATCGCCCGGCCGCGGTCGCACGCGAGCTCACCAAGCTCCATGAAGAAGTGCTGCGCGGAACCCTGAGCGAGCTGCGCGCGATGCTCGGCGCGCGGCCGGCGATCAAGGGGGAGATCGTGGTTGTGATAGGGGCGCCCTAGGGGTCACGCCCTCGAGCAGGATCTTGAGCATGTCGTCGAGGAACTTCTCGTCGGCAGCTCCGGCGTCGCGATCGGCGTAGACGTCGTGGCCGTGCGCGTGCCGCGCCTGGAACCAGTAGGTGCTCACCGCGAAGAACGCGAACATGATGTGCCAGGGGTCGACGTCGCGGCGAAAGACGCCCTGCGCCTGCGCCTTGCGCAGCCGCTCGACGCCGCGGTGGAGCAGATCGGGGTTGGCGGGGGCCGAGAGCTTGGGATCCTCCAGGTTCATCCAGGTCGAGAGCCGTACGTAGTTCGGGTTGCGCTCGAGGAACCGGAAGTAGACGCGCAGGGACTCGGTGAAGCTCTCCTGATCGGCGGCCGCGCTGGCCATGATCGCGCGCTGCGCCTTGACGTACTCATCGAGCGAGCGGCGCTTGACCTCGAGCCAGAGCTCCTCCTTGGAGCCGAAATGGTGATGGATGAGGCTCTTGGTCACCATGGCACGGGCCGCGATGTCGCTCATGGACGCGGCGGCGAAGCCCTTCTCGACGAAGATCGCCTCGGCCGCGTCGAGGATGGTGAGGCGGGTGCCTTCGGGGTCGCGGCGCCGCGCGGCTCTCATGCGCACTCCGCCCCGGCGATCCAGCAGCCGCCGAGGACGCGGTCGCCTTGATAGAAGACCGCGGCCTGACCGGGGGCGACACCTTCCTGCGCCGATTCGAACTCGATCGCGGCGCGCCGGCCGGGAAGCGACTCGATGCGACTCTTCACTCCGGCGTGGCGCGAGCGGATGCGGACGGTCGCCTCGACGTCGCCCGTGGGCGACGGCCCGATCCAGTGCAAGCGCTCCCCGAGGAGGCCGTTCTCGCGCAGCTGGTCGCGACCACCCACCACCACGCGCTGCTCGGCGGGCTGGATCTCGAGCACGTAGAGACGATCTCCGCCGCCCACGCCGAGCCCGCGGCGCTGCCCGACCGTGTAGCGGTAATAGGGGCCGGCGGTGCCGAGCCTGCGGCCGGAGCGATCGACCACTTCGGCGCCGCCGCTGTTCGCGGCCGCGTCGTTTCCGGGCGTGCCGGCCTCGCGCGCCAGGCGCGCCTCGAGGAACGACTCGATCGCGCCGTCGACGAAGCAGATCTCCATGCTCTCGCCCTTCTCGGCGACCACCAGACCCTGACGGCGCGCCTCGTCGCGCACCTGCGACTTGGTCATGCCGCCGAGCGGGAAGCACGCCGCCGCGAGCTGGCTCTGATCGAGCTCGAACAGGAAGTAGCTCTGATCCTTCTGCTGGTCGGCGGCGCGATGGAGCTCGAGACCCTCGGGCCCGGGGACGATGCGCGCGTAGTGGCCGGTGGCGATCCGCGAGGCGCCCAACCGCCGAGCGCGCTCGACGAACGCGTCGAACTTGATGAAGGTGTTGCAGCGAACGCAGGGACTCGGCGTGCGGCCGGCGGCGTAGTCGGCGACGAAGGGAGCGATGACCTGGCGCTCGAACTCGGAGTCCAGACGCAGCGTGTAATGGGGGATGCCGACCTGCTGCGCCACCCGCCGTGCGTCGGCGAGATCGAGCGACCCGCAGCAGCGTCCGTTGCGGACCTTCGCCGACTGATCGTGAAGCAGCATCGAGAGCCCGATCACGCGCTCGCCGGCGCGCGCCAGCAGCGCAGCGGCGACCGACGAGTCGAGGCCGCCGCTCATGGCGACCGCGGTGAACGACCCCTGCCCGAGCATGGTCATCGCAGCCCGCCCCGCCCCAACCGGGGATGGGCCAGGACCGGTGGCGCCAGCCTGCGCAGCGCGCTCACTTCCTCGGCCAGCGACGTCAGGAACGAGTCGACCTCGGCCATGGTATTGGTCATGCCGAAGCTCACGCGCAGCGACGACAGCGCCTCCTCGGCGGACAGGCCCATCGCGAGCAGCGTGGGGCTCGGCTCGACCGTGCCCGATGCGCAGGCCGAGCCGGTCGAGACCGCGAAGCCCGCGAGGTCCAACCGAATGGTGAGCGCCTCTCCCTCGACGCCGGCCACCGCCAGGTGCGAGGTGTTGGGGAGCCGCGGCGAGCCCTGGCAGTGGACGCGGACGTCGTCGATAGCGCGCACGCCAGTCTCGAAGCGATCGCGCATCGACGACAGATGCCGGTGGCGAGCGTCGAGCTCCGCTGCCGCGTGCAGCGCGGCCTCGCCGAACCCGACGATCGCGGCCACGTTCTCGGTCGAGGCGCGGCGGCGCCGCTCCTGACCGCCGCCGAGAAGCAACGGAGCGAGCTCGAGCTCGGGACGCATCCACAGCGCCGCGGCGCCCAGCGGTCCGTGGAACTTGTGCGCGCCGATGGTCAGGGAGTCGATGCCCAACGCCGCGACGTCGACGCGGATCTTGCCCGCCGCTTGCACCGCGTCGCAATGGACGGCGACGCCGGCGACGCGACACTCGCGCGCCACCTCGGCCACCGGCTGCAGAGTTCCGATCTCGTTCGAGGCGAGCATGAGGCAGACCAGGCGCGTGTCGGGCCGCAGTGCGGCGGCGACCTTGCCGGCATCGATCAAGCCGCTGGGCTCGGGCGCCACCACCGTGACCACCATGCCGAACGCCTCGAGCTCGCCGGCGGTCGCCCGGATCGACGGATGCTCGAGCGCCGAGATCACCAGGTGCCCGCGCCCCCGGTCGTGCCGCGCCACGCTGCGCAGCACCGCGTTGTTGGCCTCGGTGCCCGAGGCGACGAAGACGATCTCTTGGGGAGCCGCGCCCAGGAGCATCGCCACCCTCGCCCTGCCTTCCTCGATCGCCTCGCGCGCCTCCTGGCCGTGCGCGTGGATCGACGAAGGATTCCCCCAGCGCTCGCCGAGCCAACGCAGCATGGCCGCGCGAACGCGAGGATCGAGGGGTGTGGTGGCGTTGTTGTCGAGGTAGACCCGAGTCACGAGCCAGCGATTTTAGCGCGAGCCGCGAAATCGACCCGGATACCCCGTAGTAAAGTGACTCGGATGGTCGCGCGACGCTCGAGCCCCGATTCGCCCGCGCGCCCTCGAACGAGCCTCCTCCCCCGCCCAGCGATCCTCGGCGTCCTCGCGCTGGTCCTGCTCCTCACCGGCGGCGCCACTCAGGCGGCGCGGCGCGACAAGCGCATCGACGCGCTGCCCGAGAGGTATCAGCAATTCCTCGCCACGGTAGCGCTGCTGATCAGCAAGGACGAGCAGGAAGCCTTCCTGGCCATCGACCAGGACTACCAGCGCGACGCCTTCATCGAGCGGTTCTGGCGCATCCGCGATCCCTATCCCGACACCGCGCACAACGAGTTCAGGGAGCGGTGGGAGACGTTGATGCGCGAGGCCACCGAGCTGTTCGGCAACATCGAGGAGGACCGCTCGCGGATGTTGCTCCTGAACGGCCCGCCCGACGGCCGCTTCGAGTTCCGCTGCACCAACGTCACCTATCCGATGGAGATCTGGTTCTACGACGGCAGCGAGCGCGTCGCCTACGAGTTCTACCTGATCTTCGTGCAGAGGATGGGGCAGCGACGCTTCTGGCTGTGGCGGCCGCGCGACGGCCTCGAGGATCTGATCGACACCTTGATGTCCGGCCCCACCCCGTTCTGGGAAGGTCTCATGCAGTGCCAGGACGGCGACGCGGTGGCGCGCATCATCCGCTCCCTGCTCAACGACCCGATGGAGTTCGACCTGCTCGAGGCGCGGCTGCTCGAGCCCACCAAGTCGCCCTCTCCCGAGTGGGTCGCCACCTTCGCGTCGTACTCGACCGACCTCCCCGAAGGAGCCGGCGTCTTCCCGGCCGAGCTCGAGCTCACCTTTCCCGGCCGCTACCAGAGCCGCACCGAGATGCTCGGCACCGTTCGCGTCAAGACCAGCGACGCCGGCAAGACCGAGCTCGAAGGACAGAGCACGTACAACTTTCTCCTCGCCGGCGAGGTGCTCACCGAAGGCAAGCTGTTCGAGAACTTCCGCTACAAGTTCGACGTGCCCGGGGAGGGCGTGGGCGACACCATCCCGATGACGTTCCAGCGCCGGCTGCGGCCCGGAAAGTACAAGCTGGTGATCCGCGTCGAGGATCTCGCCACCAAGAAGTTCTTCCGCGCCGATCGCGACATCGAGGTGCCGGAGTTGGATCGGCCCGCGCCGGGCCCGCCGGTCGACGCCGAGAGCGCCGCCATCCTCGACGCCGCCTCCAAGGTGCTCGAGACCGGGCAGAGCACGCTCCAGCTCGTGAACCCGCACGGGGACATGCACGCCGGCATGGTCCGCTTCGACACCCTGACCACCGGCACCGACATCGCCGAGGTGGTGTTCTCGCTCGACGGCGTCGAGGTCATGCGCAAGCGCAAGCCGCCGTGGAGCGTCGAGCTCGACTTGGGAAGGGTCCCGACCACCCACGAGCTGCGCGCCGCGGCGTTCGACGCCAAAGGGGTCGAGCTCGCGGCCGACGAGCTCCTCATCAACGCCGGCGCTCACCAGTTCCGCGTGCGCCTGATCGAGCCGCGCGCGGACAAGCCGTACGTCGACTCGGTGCGCGCCACCGCCGAGGTGACGGTGCCGGAGGGAGGCGTGGTCGAGCGCGTCGAGTTCTACCTCGACGAGAGCAAAATGGCCACGCTCTACCAGCCGCCGTTCAGCCAGGACATCAAGCTGGCGGCGCCGAGCGCGGTCGGCTACGTGCGCGCGGTGGCGTTCCAGCCCGACGGTAACTCGACCGAGGACATCGTCTTCATCAACGCTCCCGACTTCACCGAGCAGGTCGAGGTCGAGTTCGTCGAGGTCTACACCACGGTGCTCGACAAGGCCTTGCGTCCCGTGCTCGACCTGCAGGAGAAGGACTTCTCGGCGTTCGAGGACGGCGTCCAGCAGAAGATCGCGCGCTTCGAGCTGGTGCGCGAGCTACCGGTCCACGCCGGCGTGGTGCTCGACGTGTCGGCGTCGATGGAGCCCTCGATCGACGCCACCAAGCAAGCCGCGCTCCAGTTCTTCGAGAGCGCGATCACGCCGAAAGACCGCGCCGCGCTCATCACCTTCAACGATCATCCGCAGCTCGCCGCCAAGTTCACCAACGAGGTCACCGAGCTCGCCGCCGGCCTCGCCGGCATCAAGGCCGAGCGCGGCACCGCGCTCTACGACAGCCTCATCTTCACGCTCTATTACTTCAACGGCATCCGCGGCCAGCGCGTCGTCCTGCTGCTCTCGGACGGCAACGACGAGAACAGCAAGTTCACCTTCGATGACGCCCTCGAGTACGCCCGCCGCACCGGGGTCGCCATCTACTCGATCGGCCTCAAGGTCAGCGGCAAGGACGCCAAGCTGGCCAAGAAGACACTGACCCAGATCGCCGAGGAGACCGGCGGCCGCAGCTTCTTCATCGAGTCGGCAGAGGAGCTGGCCGCAGTGTACAGCGCGATCCAGGACGAGATCCGGTCGCGCTACCTGGTCGCCTTCCAGTCCTCCAACACCACCCAGTCCAAGGCGTTTCGCGAGGTCGAGGTGCGCTTAGCGAGGCCCGGCCTCGAGATCAAGGCGATGAAGGGGTACTACCCCTGAGGAGGCCGCAACCCGCGGCGGTACGACCTTGGTGCCTCTTGTAGACCGTTTCCGTCACCCGTACACTGATTCGGTGACCCTTCGTCGCTGGGCGCTCACGCTCCTCCTGCTGTCGGCGGGAGGAATCGCGGTGTTGCTGGCCCAGGAACCGACGGACCCCGCGACCACCGTCGCCGCTCCTTCGACCAGCGCGGCCGCGATGGCCGACCGCCACCGCCGCTTCCTCGAGGAGGTCACGCTGCTGATCTCGGACCCCGAGCGCGACACCTTCCTCGCACTCACGCAGCCTCATCAGCGCGACCGTTTCATGCAACGGTTCTGGCAGGTCCGCGATCCGTTCCCGCAGACCGCGCGCAACGAGTTCAAGGATCGTTGGGAGGCGAACGCGGAAGTCGCGCGCGCGCGCTTCGCCGACCTCTCGGATCCGCGCGCGCAGGTGGTCCTGTTCTTCGGCGAGGAGACCCGCACGCTGCGCACCACCTGCAGCGACGTCCTTCTCCCGGTCGACATCTGGTACTTCGGCGGCGCCGACACCGGAGGCGGTGAGTTCACGGTGGTGTTCCTCCGCCAGGGCGACGACGTCGAGCTGTGGAGCCCGCATGAAGGGCTCAGGGCGCTGGCGGCGCCGTTCGTCAATGTGCTCGAGGACAGCGAGTTCATGATGAGGATCGCCGAGGACTGTCCACGCGGCGACGACATCCTGCTCGCGCTGCAGGCCACCGCGGATTGGGAGGAGCTGCGCGATCGTTTGCCGCTCAAGCCGGGTCGCGCCGAGGACTGGATCAGGGGATTCCTGGCGTCGTCGACCGACGTTCCGGAAGGCGCGACCGAGCTACCAGCCTCGCACCGCACCAGTTTCCCCGGCGTCAACCAGAGCCGCACCGTGGTGCAGCTCCTGCTCACCGTGCCGCGCGACAAGGCCATCCTGGCGACCACCGGGCCCTATCAGTCGTACAACTTCCTGGTCGACGGCGAGGTGCTGCGCCAGGGCGAGCTGTTCGAGACATTCCGCTACAAGTTCAACGTTCCGCTCACGGCCCAGCAGCAGCCGGGCGATCAGATTCCGCTCGCGCTCGAGCGCAACCTACGCGCGGGCAACTACACCTGGATCGTCAAGCTCCAGGACCTCAACGGCAACAGCTACTACCAGTTGCGCGAGGACGTCGTCGTCCCCAACGTCAACATCGCGGAGGTCGAACAACCGCGGGTCGATCCGCTGGGTGAGCCGCCGCAGCCGGACGGGCGGCTCGAGTACCTGGCGGAGGCCAACGCGTCACTGCTGGATGCGGTGGATGCCGATCAGGCGATCAAGCTGTGGGCGCCGCACGATCGGCTCCTCACCGGCCCGGTGCGCGTCGAGGCGCGCGCCTTCGGCGAGCGCATCTCACGGGTGGCGTTCGACCTCGACGGCAAGCAGGTGATGGCGAAGTCGGCGCCGCCTTACACGGTAGAGATCAACCTCGGGCGCGCGCCGCGGCTGCATCGGTTGGGCGCGCGGGCGCTCGACGCGCAGGGACACCTGGTGGCGACCGACGAGGTCCTGCTCAACGCCGGTCCGCACCGATTCTCGGTGCGCCTGATCGAGCCGCAGCGTGGCGGCCGCTACACCCAGAGCGTGCGCGGCCGCGCGGAGGTCGAGTTGCCCGAGAGCGAGCAGCTCGAGCGCATCGAGTTCTACCTCAACGAGACCTTGATGGCGACGCTCTACCAACCTCCCTTCGTGCAGCCGATCACCATTCCACCCAAGCAGGAGCTGGCGTACGTGCGGGCGGTCGCGTTCCTCCGCGACGGCAGCTCGACCGAGGACCTGGTCTTCGTCAACTCGCCTTATCCCCTCGACGAGGTGCAGGTCGACTTCGTCGAGCTCTACACCTCGATTTTCGACTCCAAGGGCCACCCGGTCGAATCCGGGCTAGCCCTCGAGGACTTCGCGGTCAAGGAGGACGGCATCGAGCAGACCATCCGGCGCTTCGAGCCGGTGGCCGAGCGCCCGATCCACGCCGGCATCCTGCTCGACAACTCGACCTCGATGCTGGATTCGATCGACGAGGCCGAGAAGGCGGCGCTGCAGTTCTTCCAGTCCGTGATCCAGCCCAAGGACCGCGCCTGCCTCATCACCTTCAACGACAGCCCCGAGCTGGTGGTGCCCTTCACCAACGACCACGAAGTGCTGGCCGGCGGCCTGGCCGGACTCACCGCGGAGGGCGAGACGGCCTTCCACGACAGCATCGTCTACGCGCTCCACTATTTCAGCGGCCTGCGCGGCAAGCGCGCGCTGATCCTGCTCTCGGACGGTGAGGACGTGGGCTCCGCCTACACCTTCGACGAGGCGCTGGACTTCGCGCGGCGCACCGGTGTGCCGATCTACGCCATCGGCCTCGGAGTGGCGCAGCGCGACGCGATGGCGCG